>NZ_JBHVGZ010000009.1:73918-246525 GCF_042800355.1 Streptomyces sp. NPDC057623 | reverse complement strand
CTCCTGGGCCGTGGGCAACTGGCGGGTGGCGCTCCTGGCCGTGGCCGGCTTCACCTTCTTCGGGCTGCAGGGCCTGTGGCAGGAGAGCATGGACAACCTGGCGCTCACGCTCTCCGCCGTCTTCGTGGCGCTGCTGTTCGCGATCCCGCTCGGTGTGTGGGCGGGGCTGTCCGACCGGTTCCACCGGATCGTGACGCCCTTCCTGGACCTCATGCAGACCATGCCGACCTTCGTCTATCTGGCCCCGCTGACCCTCTTCTTCCAGATCGGCCCGGCCTCCGCCACCATCGCCACCCTGATCTACGCGGCGCCGCCCGCGATCCGGATCACCGCGCACGCCATCCGCTCGGTGCCGGGGACCACGGTCGAGGCGGCCGACTCGCTGGGCGCCACCCGGCCGCAGTCCCTGGTGAAGGTGCTGCTGCCGATGTCCAAGCGGACCGTGGTGATGGGCGTGAACCAGACCATCATGGCCGCCCTGGCCATCGTCGTCATGGCCATCGTGCTGGACCGGGTCACCACCGCGGCCAGCACCCGCGAGGAGGCGGCCCGGCGCTCGAAGAACCGTTTCCTGACCTGGCGGCGCCCGTTGCTGGGTGCGGGCGCGGCGGTCACGGCCGTCCTGGTCTATCTGTCCCACACCTACCTATGGGCGGCGGAGTTCCCCGGCGAGGGAGGCGCCGGCAGCGCCATCTCCAGCGGGGCGGACAACGTGACCACCTGGGCCCAGGACAGCCTCTCGGGTCTCACCAACGCCATACGTGACGCCCTCACCAACGGTCTGCTCAACCCGTTCCAGACCCTGCTCACGGACTCCCCGTGGTGGCTCGTCGGCGCGGCCCTGATCGCGCTCGGCGTCGTCCTCGGCGGATGACGCGCCGGCATCACCACGGCTCTCTGCGTGGGACTGCTGGTCGGCACCGGTGGGTGGTCGGACAGCATGACGACGCTGGCGTCCACCGTCGTCGCCACGGTGCTCGTGATGCTGCTGGGCATCGTCTTCGGCGTGTGGATGGGACGCAGCGCGCTCGTGGACCGGCTGCTGCGGCCGGGCCTGGACGCGGCGCAGGTCATGCCGCCGTTCGTCTATCTCGTGCCGTTCCTCGCGCTGTTCGGCGCGACACGCTTCACCGCGATCGTCGCCGCCGTCGTCTACGCGGCTCCCGTCGCCATGAAGATCATCGCGGACGGGGTGCGGACCGTGCCCGCGACCACCGTGGAGGCGGCCACCTCCGCCGGGTGCAACACCTGGCAGATCATCACCAAGGTTCAACTGCCGATGGCACGCAGCGCCCTGACGCTTGCGACCAACCAGGGCCTGATCTACGTGCTGTCGATGGTTGTTGTGGGCGGCCTGGTGGGCGCGGGGGCCCTCGGCTACGACGTCGTGGCCGGATTCGCACGGGGGGAGCTGTACGGGAAGGGGCTTGCCGCGGGTCTGGCCATCGTCCTTCTCGGCGTCATGTTCGACCGGATCACTCAGGCCGCGGCGCGCCGCGCCACCGCTTAAGGAGCACGACACCATGGCAAGACACTGGCGGGCCGGAGCGGCCGGCCTGGCCGTCCTCGGCCTCACCCTCACGGCCTGCGGCGGCGCGAAGGTCGGTGACGACAGCGCGGGCGGCTCGGACGGCTCCGGCAAGTGCGGCACCTTCAATCTCGCGGTCAACCCGTGGGTGGGCTACGAGGCCAACGCGGCGGTCGTCGCCTATGTCGCGGAGCACGACCTCGGCTGCAAGGTCAACCAGAAGGACCTGAAGGAAGAGATCGCCTGGCAGGGCTTCGGGACGGGCGAGGTAGACGCCGTCATCGAGAACTGGGGTCACGACGACCTGAAGAAGAAGTACATCACCGACCAGAAGACCGCCGTCGACGCCGGCCCGACCGGCAACGAGGGACTCATCGGCTGGTACGTGCCGCCGTGGCTGGCCAGGGCGCACCCGGACATCCTCGACTGGAACAATCTCGACAAGTACGCGGCCGAGTTCAAGACCTCCGAGTCCGGCGGCAAGGGCCAGCTCCTCGACGGCGACCCGTCGTTCGTCACCAACGACGAGTCACTGGTGAAGAACCTGAAGCTGGACTACAAGGTCGTGTACGCGGGCAGCGAGACCGCGCTCATCCAGGCCTTCCGCGACGCCGAGAAGAACAAGAAGTGGGTGATCGGCTACTTCTACGAGCCGCAGTGGTTCATGTCCGAGGTGCCGCTGGAGAAGGTCGAGCTGCCCGAGTACAAGGAGGGCTGCGACGCCGACCCCGAGAAGATCGACTGCGACTACCCGGTGTACAAGCTGGACAAGATCGTCAGTGCGAAGTTCGCCAAGTCGGGCAGCCCGGCCTATGACCTGGTGAAGAACTTCACCTGGAGCAACGACGACCAGAACGCGGTGGCGAAGTCCATCGCCGTGGACAAGATGACCCCCGAGGCGGCGGCCAAGAAGTGGGTGGAGGCCAACCGCGCCAAGGTGGACGCCTGGATCAAGTAACAGCCGAGGTCGCAAGCCGGTCGGACATGCCCGGTGGGCGCTGTGCGCGTGATGCGCGCCGCCCGCCGGGCATTGCCGTGTTCGGGCCCGTTTTCCGGCGTCTCGGACCCTCTTGACACCCACCTGCGCGGCAGGCACATTGAGTTGCGCAACCTGAAGCATGTTGCGCAGACAGCAACTGAACCGGCGGAACTGGTTTCACAACCGGAGGTGCGGCGATGGCGGGACCCCGAGTGGTCATCATCGGAGCGGGCGTCGTGGGCGCGGCTCTCGCGGACGAGATCTCGGAGCGGGGCTGGACCGAAGTGACCGTGGTCGACCAGGGCCCGCTGCCCGCCACCGGGGGCTCCAGCTCGCATGCGCCGGGCCTGGTCTTCCAGACCAACTCCTCCAAGACCATGACCGAGATGGCCCGCTACACCGTCGAGAAGTTCTGCTCCCTCGACGTCGACGGCAAGCCGTGTTTCCTCCAGGTCGGCGGCCTCGAAGTGGCCACCACCCCCGAGCGCCTCGCGGAACTGCGCCGCCGGCACGGCTGGCTCGCCGCCTGGGGCATCGAGGCCCGGCTGGTGACCCCCGACGAGTGCGTCGAGCACCACCCCCTGGTGAACCGGGACCGGGTGCTGGGCGGCCTCCACGTACCGACGGACGGCCTGGCCAAGGCCGTGCTCGCCGTCGAGGCGCAGATCCGCCGGGCCACCGAGCGCGGCGTGCGCTTCCTCGCCCGGCACGAGGTCCTGGACGTCCAGCAGAGCGAGGGGCGCGTCACCGGCGTCCTCACCGACCAGGGCGAGATCGCGGCCGACATCGTGGTGTGCTGCGCCGGCATCTGGGGCCCGAAGATCGCCCGCATGGCCGGCATGAACCTCCCGCTGACCCCGCTCGCCCACCAGCTCGCCTGGACCGGACCGGTACCGGCGCTGGCCGGCCAGACCGAGGAGGCGGTCCGCCCGATCCTGCGCCACCAGGACGCCGACCTCTACTACCGCGACCGCTTCGACGGCATCGGCATCGGCTACTACGGCCACCGCCCGATGCCCATCACGGCCGACGAGATCCTCTCCGTGGACGAGGCCGACGAGATGCCGTCCGTCCTGAAGTTCACCGAGGAGGACTTCGCGGACGCCTGGACCGAGACCCAGTCCCTGCTGCCGTCGACGACGGAGGCCAAGGTCGAGGAGGGCATCAACGGCCTGTTCTCCTTCACCACCGACAACTTCCCGCTCCTCGGCGAGTCCCCGGACGTCAAGGGCTTCTGGGTCGCCGAGGCCGTGTGGGTCACCCACTCCGCGGGCGTGGGTCGGGCCATGGCCGAATGGCTGGTCGACGGTTACTGCTCCTCCTTCGACCTGCACGAGTGCGACGTCAACCGCTTCGAGCCGCACCAGCTGGCCCCGGAGTACGTCCTGGCCCGCGACTGCCAGAACTTCGTCGAGGTCTACGACATCCTCCACCCCCTCCAGCCCTCGGGGGACCCGCGCCCGATCCGCACCAGCCCCTTCCACACGCGCCAGCAGGAACAGGGCGCCTTCTTCCTGGAGGCGAACGGCTGGGAGCGCCCGCAGTGGTACGAGGCCAACGCGGGCCTGGTCGAGGGCCGCTCCATCCCGACCCCGAACGACTGGGCGGCGCAGTACTGGTCGCCCATCGTCGGCGCCGAGGCCCAGGTCACCCGTGAGTCCGTGGCGATGTACGACATGACGGCCCTCAAGCGCCTGGAGGTGAGCGGCCCCGGCTCCGCCGAGTTCCTGGAGGGCCTGTGCACCGGCAAGGTCGCCAAGTCCGTCGGCTCGGTCACCTACACCCTCCTGCTGGACCACGACGGCGGCATCCGCAGCGACGTCACCGTCGCCCGCCTGGCCCGTGACCTCTTCCAGGTCGGCGCCAACGGCAACCTGGACCTCGACTGGTTCACCCACCACCTCCCCGCCGACGGCACGGTCCAGGTCCGCGACATCACCCCCGGCACCTGCTGCATCGGCCTGTGGGGCCCGCTGGCCCGCAAGGTCCTCCAGCCCCTGACCGACGAGGACTTCTCCAAGGACGGCCTGAAGTACTTCCGCGCCAAGCACGCCTACATCGGCAGCGTCCCGGTCACCGCGATGCGGCTGTCCTACGTCGGTGAACTCGGCTGGGAGCTGTACACCACCGCCGACCAGGGTCAGAAGCTGTGGGACACCCTCTGGCAGGCGGCCAAGCCCCTCGGCGGCGTCATCGCCGGCCGCGGCGCCTTCAACAGCCTCCGCCTGGAGAAGGGCTACCGCTCCTTCGGCACCGACATGACCTACGAGCACGACCCCTACGAGGCCGGCGTCGGCTTCGCCGTCAAGCTCGACAAGGGCGACTTCATCGGCAAGGCCGCCCTGGAGCGCCGCAAGGAGAACGTACGGCGCAGGCTGACCTGCCTCACCATCGACGACCCGCGGTCCGTCGTCCTGGGCAAGGAGCCGGTGTACGCCGGCGACAGCGCGGTCGGCTACGTCACGAGCGCCGCCTACGGCTACACGATCGGCAAGGGCATCGCGTACGCCTGGCTCCCCGCCGAACTCGCCACCCCCGGCACCCCCGTGCACATCGGCTACTTCGACCAGCGCGTCGAGGCGGTCGTCGCCGAGGAGCCGCTGTTCGACCCGACCATGTCCCGCCTCCGTGGCTGACCGAGGGAAGACGATGACTGCCCAACTGCTCGACGGCAAGGCGACCGCCGCCGACATCCGCCGCGAACTCACCGAGCGCGTGGCCAAGCTGACCGCCACCACGGGCCGCCCGCCGGGCCTGGGCACCGTCCTGGTCGGCGACGACCCCGGCAGCCGGGCCTACGTCGGCGGCAAGCACCGCGACTGCGCGCAGGTGGGCATCGCGTCGATCCGTCGCGACCTGCCCGCCGACGCCTCGCAGGCGCAGGTCGAGGACGTCATCGACGAACTCAACGCCGACCCGGCCTGCACCGGCTACATCGTCCAACTGCCGCTCCCGCGCCACCTGGACGCCAACGCCGTACTGGAACGCATGGACCCGGCCAAGGACGCCGACGGCCTGCACCCCGTCAACCTCGGCCGGCTCACCCTGGGCGTCGAGGCCCCGCTGCCCTGCACCCCGCGCGGCATCGTCGAACTGCTGCGGCGGTACGACGTCCCCCTGGCCGGGGCACGCGTGTGCGTGATCGGCCGGGGCATCACGGTCGGCCGCCCCATCGGACTGCTGCTGACCCGTCGCTCCGAGAACGCCACCGTCACTCTCTGCCACACCGGCACCAAGGGCCTGGCCTGGCACGTACGCGAGGCGGACATCGTCATCGCCGCCGCCGGCTCACCCGCACTGATCACCCCCGACATGCTCCGCCCGGGCGCGGCCGTCCTGGACGTCGGGATCACCCGCACCGACCAGGGGCTGGTCGGCGACATCCACCCGGACGCCGCCACCGTCGCCGGATGGCTCGCTCCGATGCCCGGCGGGGTGGGCCCCATGACGCGGGCGATGCTGCTCGCGAACGTCGTCGAGGCCGCTGAGAGGAACGCGAACGCCGTATGAACCTGTCCCTGTCGCGCCAAGAAGACGGAGACGTCCGATGAGCCCCCGCACACCCGGCGCCGAGCTTCCCGAACACCCCGACTGGCTGTGGCGCACGCCCGAGCCGAAGCGGTCGTACGACGTAGTGATCGTCGGCGGCGGCGGACACGGCCTGGCCACCGCGCACTACCTGGCCAGGAACCACGGCATCACCAACGTCGCCGTGCTGGAGAAGGGCTGGCTCGCGGGCGGCAACATGGCCCGCAACACCACCATCATCCGCTCCAACTACCTGTGGGACGAGAGCGCCGGCATCTACGAGCACGCGCTCAAGCTGTGGGAGGGACTGGCGGAGGAACTCGACTACCCGATCCTCTTCTCCCAGCGCGGCGTGCTGAACCTCGCGCACAGCCTCCAGGACGTCCGCGACAGCGTGCGCCGGGTCGAGGCGAACCGGCTGAACGGCGTGGACGCCGAATGGCTCGACGCCGAGCAGGTCAAAGAGGTCTGCCCGATCGTCAACATCTCACCGGACGTGCGCTACCCCGTCCTCGGCGCCACCTACCAGGCGCGCGGCGGCATCGCCAAGCACGACCATGTCGCCTGGGGCCTGGCCCGCTCCGCGGACGCCGCCGGGATCGACATCATCCAGAACTGCGAGGTCACCGGCCTCGACGTGGTCGGCGGCCGGGTGGTCGGAGTCCAGACCTCCCTGGGCCCGATAGCGGCGGGCAAGGTGGCCCTGTGCTCCGCGGGCCACACCTCGGTCCTCGCCGCCATGGCGGGCATCGAACTCCCCGTCCAGAGCCACCCGTTGCAGGCCCTGGTCTCCGAACTGCTGGAGCCGGTGCACCCGACGGTCGTCATGTCCAACGCCGTCCATGTGTACGTCAGCCAGGCGCACAAGGGCGAACTGGTGATGGGCGCGGGCATCGACGCGTACAACTCCTACACCCAGCGCGGCGCCTTCCACATCATCGAAGAGCAGATGTCCGCCGCCCTGGAGCTCTTCCCGGTCTTCGCCCGCGCCCATGTGCTGCGCACCTGGGGCGGCATCGTGGACGTCAGTCCGGACGCCTCGCCGATCATCGGCCTGAGCCCGGTCGACAACCTGTACCTCAACTGTGGCTGGGGCACGGGCGGCTTCAAGGCCACCCCCGGCGTCGGCTGGGTCTACGCCCACACCATCGCCCACGACACCCCCCACCCCCTCAACGCCCCCTTCTCGCTCGACCGTTTCACCACCGGCGCGCTCGTCGACGAGCACGGCGCGGCCGCTGTGGCCCACTAGGGAGCCGAACCATGCTGCTCATCCCCTGCCCGTGGTGCGGGCCCCGCGACGAGGCCGAGTTCCACTACGGCGGCCAGGCCCACGTGCCCTATCCGCAGGCGCCGGCGTCCCTCACCGACGAGGACTGGGCCAGGTACCTGTTCTTCCGCGACAACCCGAAGGGCCCCTTCGCCGAGCGCTGGACCCACGCGGCGGGCTGCCGCCGCTGGTTCAACGCGGTGCGGGACACCTCGACGAACGAGGTGCTGGCGGTGTACCGGGCGGGAGAGGAACGCCCGGCGACCGTTGAGCCGAGGCAGGCTGCCCCAGCCTGTCCGGCGTTCGAGGACGAGGCCCTTCGGGCCGGACGCGGGGTCCGGGGCGGCAGCCCCAGCGGGGTCGAAGGGGCAGAGCCCCTTCAGGAGGGGACGGGCAGGGGCGGCGGGGGCGAGACAGCCCAACCGTTCCGCCACCCCACCCGAGGCCGCATCGACCGCGACACCCCCCTCACCTTCACCTTCGACGGCACGGAATACCAGGGCCACCGAGGCGACACCCTCGCCTCCGCCCTCCTGGCCAACGGCGTGATCCAGGCGGGCACCAGCATCAAGCTCGGCCGCCCCCGTGGCATCTTCTCCGCCGGCGTCGAAGAGCCCAACGCGGTCATCCAGATCGAGGAACCCTTCCCCGAGCCGATGCTCCCCGCGACGACCGTCGAGCTCTACGACGGCCTCGTGGCCACCAGCCTCCCCGGCCAGGGCCGCCTCGCCACCGAACCGGACCCCGCCCGCTACGACGCCGTACACGCCCACTGCGACCTGCTGATCGTCGGCGCGGGCCCGGCCGGACTCGCCGCGGCCGCGGCGGCGGCGGCGAGCGGCGCCCGCGTCATCCTCGCGGACGACCAACCGGAGCCGGGCGGCAGCCTGTTGGGCACGGCCGAGCACCTCGACTGGGTGGCGCAGGTCAGTGGCCGGCTCGAAGCCGACCCCGAGGTGCGCGTCCTGCGCCGCACCACCGTCTTCGGCTACTACGACGACAATCACCTCCTCGCCGTCGAGCGCCGCACCAACCACCTCGGCGCCGAGGCCCCCGCGGACGTCTCCCGCGAGCGGGTCTGGCGTATCCGGGCCCGTCGCGTCGTCCTCGCCACCGGCGCCCACGAGCGCTCGCTGGCCTTCGCGGACAACGACCGCCCCGGAGTGATGCTGGCCGCCTCGGCCCGCACCCACGTCAACCGCCACGGCGCCCTGCCCGGCCGTCACGCGGTGGTCCTCACCACCAACGACAGCGCCTACGCGGCAGCGCTGGACCTCGTCGCGGCCGGCGTGGACATCGCGGCGATCGTCGACACCCGCCCCGAACCGGGGGAGTGGGCACAGCGAGCCAGGGCGGCCGGCATCGAGGTGCTGCCCGGACACACCGTCACCGGCACGGACGGCGACCCCCGTCTCACGGCCGTGACCGTCGCCCCGTACGGACAGTCCGCGGGCCGGCGGGAGTTCGCCGTCGACCTGCTGCTCGTCTCCGGCGGCTGGAACCCGGTGGCCCACCTGTTCAGCCAGTCCGGCGGCAAGCTGCGGTACGACGAGGCGCTCGGCTCCTTCGTCCCCGACACCTGCCGCCAGGCGGTCGAGGTCGTGGGCAGCGCGAGCGGCGTCCTCGACGCGGCCGTGGTCCTGGCCCAGGGCGCGGCCGCCGGAGCCCGCGCCGTCGAGGCCGAGGGCTACACCGCCGTGACGCCCCGCCTCCCGGACGTGGCGACGCAGCCGCAGACGCCGCCCATGCACGTGTACGTCGTGCCCGGTGCCTCGGACGCCCCCCGTTTCGTCGACCTCCAACGGGACGTCACCGTCGACGACCTGGTCCGCGCGACCGGCGCCGGCATGCGCTCGGTCGAGCACACCAAGCGCTACACCACGGCCGGCACCGCCAACGACCAGGGCAAGACCTCGGGCGTCCTGGCCAGTGGCGTCGTCGCCGAACTGCTGGGGGTGGACATCTCGGCGCTCGGCACGACCACGTTCCGCCCGCCCTACACCCCGGTCTCCTTCGCCGCCCTCGCGGGCCGCGACCGAGGCGCCCTGAGCGATCCGGTCCGCACGACCGCCCTCCACGAGTGGCATGTCGCGCACGGAGCCCTGTTCGAGAACGTCGGCCAGTGGAAGCGCCCCTGGTACTACCCGCGGGACGGCGAGGACATGGAAGCCGCCGTGCTGCGCGAGTGCCGGGCGGCCCGCGAGGGCGTGGCCTTCATGGACGCCTCCACCCTGGGCAAGATCGACGTACAGGGCCCGGACGCCGGCGTCCTCCTCGACCGGCTCTACACCAACATGATGAGCACCCTGAAGGTCGGCATGATCCGCTACGGCGTCATGTGCCGCCCGGACGGCATGGTCTTCGACGACGGCACCGTCATCCGCCTCGCCCAGGACCGCTTCCTCGTCACCACGACGACTGGCAACGCCGCCGCCGTACTGGACTGGATGGAGGAGTGGCTCCAGACGGAGTGGCCCGAACTGCGGGTCCACTGCACCTCCGTCACCGAGCAGTACTCCACCGTCGCCCTGGTCGGACCCCGCTCCCGCGAGGTCCTCGGCTCGCTCGCCCCGCACCTCGCCGTCGCCAACGACGACTTCCCGTTCATGGCGTGGCGCGAGACGAGTGTCGCCGGCATCGACGCGCGGGTCTGCCGGATCAGCTTCTCCGGCGAACTGGCCTACGAGATCAACGTCTCACCGTGGGCGGCCCTCGCCCTGTGGGAGGCGCTGTACGAGGCCGGCGCGGCCCACGGCATCACCCCGTACGGCACCGAGACCATGCACGTCCTGCGGGCCGAGAAGGGCTACCCGATCATCGGCCAGGACACCGACGGCACCGTCACCCCGCAGGACCTCGGCATGAGCTGGGTGGTGTCGAAGAAGAAGCCGGACTTCGTCGGCAAGCGGTCGTACGCCCGCGCCGACTCCGTCCGCCCCGACCGCAAGCACCTGGTCGGTCTGCTGCCCGAGGACCCGGGCACCTTCCTGCCGGAAGGCACCCACCTGGTCGCCGACAGCGTGCTGCCGGCGCCGCCCGTCCCCATGCTCGGCCATGTCACCTCCAGCTACCGCAGCGCAGCCCTCGGCCGGACGTTCGCGCTCGCCCTGATCAAGGGCGGCCGGGACCGCATCGGTGAGCGCCTGTACGCCCCCGTGGGCGACCGACTGGTCGCCGTGACCGTCGCCAGTCCCGTCCTCTACGACCCCGAGGGAGCCCGCCGCGATGGCTGACACCGCCCTGACCGCCCCGCTCCGCAGCCCCCTGTCGCAGGTCGCCGATCGCCTGGCCACCGCGACCCGTGCCTCCGAAGGGGCGATCCGGCTCGCCGAACTCCCCTTCCTGGCCCAGCTCACCGTGCGCCTCGACGCCAAGGGAGCGGCGGCGGAAGCCGTCGGGCTCGCGCTGGACATCCCTCTGCCGCTCCAGCCGAACTCCGTAGTGCGCGCGGGGGAGCTGACCGTGCTGTGGCTGGGGCCGGACGAATGGCTGCTGGTGGGACCCCCGGGCAGCGGGCGGGAACTGGAGAGCCGGATCCGGGAGGCGGCGGGAGACGAGTTCGTCGCGGTCACCGACGTCTCGGCGCAGCGCACCACGCTCCTCGTCACGGGCCCTCGCGCCCGTGACCTGCTGGCCCACGGCTGCTCGCTGGACCTGCATCCGCGGGCCTTCGACTCCGGACGCTGCGCCCAGACGACCCTGGGCCGCACACAGGTCGTCCTGGTCGCCCGGGGCGAACCCAGAGCCGGATTCTGGGTGCTGGTGCGCTCGTCCTTCGCCGGCTATCTGGCGGACTGGTTGCTCGACGCGGCGACCGAGTACCTCTGAACAGGGACGGATCCCGATGACCGCCACGGTCCACGCCGCCGCCCCGCCGCACCCGGGACAGCCCGAACTGCACCCGTACGGGCTGCCCCGGCCCGGGCGGACGTTGGTCATGGGCGTCGTGAACGTCACCCCGGACTCGTTCTCCGACGGCGGGCTGTCGTTCACCGCGGACTCGGCCGTCGCGCACGGACTCACGCTGTTCGAGCAGGGAGCGGACATCGTGGACGTGGGCGGCGAGTCGACCCGCCCCGGCGCGACCCGCCCGCCGGTCGAGGAGGAGGTGCGACGCGTCCTGCCCGTCGTCCGGCGACTCACCGCGGCGGGCGGGGTCGTCAGTGTCGACACCATGCGGGCGGAGGTCGCCGCCCGCGCGCTGGACGCGGGGGCACGGCTGGTCAACGATGTCTCAGGCGGCCTCGCCGACCCCGCGATGCTGCCGTTGATGGCCCGGGCGGGCATGCCGTACGTGGCGATGCACTGGCGCGGGCATGCCGACGCCATGCAGGCGAAGGCCGTCTACGACGACATCGTCACCGATGTGGTCGAGGAACTGCGCCTGCGGATCGAGGCCGCACTGCGGGCGGGGATCGCGCCCGGATGCCTGATCGTCGACCCGGGGCTGGGCTTCGCCAAGGCGTCGGAGCACAACTGGGAGCTGCTGGGCCGGCTCGGAGAGGTCGGTGCGCTGGGCTGTCCCGTCCTCGTGGGTGCCTCACGCAAGTCGTTCCTGGGCCGGCTGCTGGCGGACCCGACGACCGGACAGCCCCGCCCGGCAGCACAGCGGGATGCCGCGACCGCGGCCGTGTCGGTCCTCTCCGCCGCGCAGGGCGTCTGGTGCCTGCGTGTGCACGATGTGACCTCGACCCTGGACGCGGTACGGGTGACCGCCCGCTGGGGCGCCGAGGCGGGAGCCGCGGCACCGTCGCTGCCCGGGACCGGGTGAGGGTCAGCCCAGAAATCCCATCCGGTGGCTGATCTCCTGCGCGCCCTTGACCAGAGCGGGGGCGAGCTGGTGCATGCGTTCCTCGGTGAAGCGGTACGCCGGGCCGGAGGCGCTGAGGGCGGCGATGACCTCGCCGTCGCGGGACCGGATCGGGGCCGCCATGGCGTGCAGCCCGATCTCGAACTCCTCCAGCGTCACCGCGTACCCGCGCTCCCGGGCCTCGGTGAGGTCCTTCTCCAGCTTCGTCCTGGCGGTCAGGGTGTGCGAGGTGAGCTTCTCCATGCCGGACGCCGTGAGTACGTCGGCGCGCTCCTCCGCCGGCAGATGGGCCAGCAGGATCTTGCCGCTCGACGTGGCGTGCAACGGGGTGAGCTGCCCGACCCAGTTGTGGGTGCCGACCGCGCCGGGGCCGCGTACCTGGTGGAGGTTGACCGCGTAGTGCTCTTGCAGGACCGCGATGTTGACGGTCTCCCCGAGCTCCTCGCTGAGCCGCTCGCACACCGGGCGGCCCTGCTGAGTGATGTCGAGGCGGCCCGTGACCGCACCCGCCAGCCGCACCAGCCCGAAGCCGAGCCGGTACTTGCCCCGATCGGCCGTCTGCTCCACCAGACCGCGTGCCTCCAGCGCCCCGAGCAGACGGAACGCGGTCGACTTGTGGACGTCGATCTCGATGGCGACCTCGCTGACGCCCGCCTCGCCGCGTTGGGCGAGGATCTCCAGGACGCTGACGGCACGGTCGACGGATTGCACGCCGCTCACCGCGGGACCGGTTGTTTCGCCCTCTGCCGTGTGGTTGCTCATAGCGCAACTATATGCATGCGCTTTCAGGGATTCTGCGGGGTTCGTGGAACGCGATGGTAACGGGGACATGTGCGGGGCGGCACACATCTGACGGCCCGTTCGTCAGCGGAAGACGACCGTGCAGTTGCCGTTGACCAGTACACGGCTCTGGCTGTGCCACTCGACGGCGCGGGCGAGCACCTGGGCCTCCACGTCGCGGCCCATGGTGACCAGTTCGTCGGGGTCGCGCGAGTGGTCCACGCGGACGACGTCCTGTTCGATGATCGGGCCTTCGTCGAGGTCGGACGTGACGTAGTGCGCCGTGGCCCCGACCAGCTTCACGCCGCGGTGGTGTGCCTGGACGTACGGCCTGGCCCCCTTGAAGCTCGGCAGGAAGGAGTGGTGGATGTTGATGGCCCGGCCGTCGAGCTGCTTGCACAGGTCGTCCGAGAGGATCTGCATATAGCGGGCGAGGACCACGAGGTCGACGTCGAGCTCGTCGACGAGGCGCAGCAGTCGTGCCTCGGCCTCCGCCTTGGTCTCCCTGGTCACCGGGATGTGGTGGAAGGGGATGCCGTAGCTCTGCGCCAGGGGCTCGAACTCGCGGTGGTTGGAGACGATCGCGGGGATCTCGATGTTGAGCGCGCCCGTGGACCTGCGGAAGAGCAGGTCGTTGAGGCAGTGGCCGAACTTCGACACCATGATCAGCGTTCGCGTCGGGGTCGAGGCGTCGTGCAGTTGCCAACTGATCCCGTACGCCTGGGCGACCGGGCCGAAGCCGGTGCGCAGGTCCTCCAGGGAGACGCCGGGATCCGACACGGCGAAGTGCACGCGCATGAAGAAGCGGTCCTGCAGACGGTCGTCGAACTGCCGGCTCTCCAGGATGTTGCCACGGTGACTCAGCAGGAAGGTGGTCACGGCGTGGACGAGACCGGCCTGGTCGGGGCACGAGAGCGTGAGGACGAACTCACGGCCGGGCTGCGGTCGAGGAGACATGCCATCCTCCGTCGTTCGGGTGCGCACGGCGCACCGTGATGGGTGGTTTTCGGTGCGGTGAATGCCGG
Source organism: Streptomyces sp. NPDC057623 (assembly GCF_042800355.1). Taxonomy (NCBI): domain Bacteria; kingdom Bacillati; phylum Actinomycetota; class Actinomycetes; order Kitasatosporales; family Streptomycetaceae; genus Streptomyces; species Streptomyces sp. NPDC057623. The sequence continues at coordinate 232,605 of NZ_JBHVGZ010000009.1, read as the reverse complement.
GTCTACCGGTAGATGACGAAGACCTTGCGCAGCGTCTCGTGGATCGTCCACGTGCCCTGCCAGCCGACGGGGAACACGGTGGTGGTTCCGGGGCCGACCTCGGTCGTCGTCCCGTCCTTCTCCGCACAGGTCATGCGCCCGGACAGCACATGGATGACCTCGCCGCGGTCGGCGAAGTCCCATGCCGACTCCCCGGGTTCGCACTCCCAGGTGCCGCTGACGATCCTGTCGTCGTCCGAGGTGAAGATCCGCCGGCTGCGGGTCCGCATCGGGTCGCCGAGCGGTGTGGCGGTCGGCGGGGCCAAATCCTTCCTGTCCTCCAGCTCGTCCGATGACAGGGAACCGGCGTTCAGGCTGATCGTCATGGTGCGGGGGTCCGATCTCTCAGGGCCACGTCAGGGCGATGTTTCTCTATGCACAACAACCATCGCAATGCGCAACATCATGCGGATGCGGTGAGGCGTCGTCAAGGGTCGGGCCGTGTCGGTGCGGTAAGGGGGTGGACCGGCGTCCGGTGAAGTCGCGAGAGCTTCGGCAGTCCGTCTTGACGGCGACAGGCTGGGGATGCTCGGTTGCGTATGCAGACGCGAGTTTTGGAGAGCGCAACACCGCTCAGGTCTCCAGTCCCCCACCCCGGGAGTTCGGATGTCCATCCGTGCCGTCGACGAGGCGCCACTGAACAAGTTCCACCGAAAACTCACCTGGGCCTGCGCCGGTGGCCCGTTCCTGGACGGCTACCTGCTGAGCATCATCGGCGTCGCGCTCATCGGCATGAACGACGAGCTGAACCTGAGCACCGGGGACGAGAGCCTCATCGGCGCCGCCGCTCTGGTCGGCATCTTCGTCGGGGGCCTGTTCTTCGGTCCTGTCACCGACAGGATCGGCCGCGAGACGATGTACACCATCGACCTCGCCGTGCTGGTCGCCGGATCGGTGCTGTCGGTGTTCGCCACCGAGACCTGGCAGTTCGTCGTCCTGCGCTTCGTGCTCGGCATGGCCATCGGGGCCGACTATCCGATCGCCACGTCCCTGCTGGCCGAGTGGGTGCCCAACCGGCATCGCGGCCGGCTGCTCGGCGTCCTCATCCTGTCCTGGTACGTCGGCGCGGCGGCCGCCTACGTGGTGGGCTATGTGATGGCCGAGATCGGTGGCGCCGGTACCTGGCGGTGGATGCTCGCCTCGGGTGCCGTGCTGAGTGCCGTGATCCTGCTGATGCGGATCGGCACACCGGAGTCGCCACTGCGGCTGGTGAACAAGGGCCGTACCGCCGATGCCCAGAAGGCGATCAAACGGGCTCTCGGCCGCACCGTCCCGGTCGAGGAACTGATCGCGGCCTCGGCTGCCGAGCAGTCGGTCGCGCAGAGCCGGCTCCGTGACCTGTTCCAGGGCACCTATCTGAGGCGAACGCTGTTCTGCGGGCTGTTCTACATGTGTCAGATCACGCCGATGTTCGCCCTGTACACCTTCGGCCCCGCCATCCTGGGCTCGTTCGGGCTCGGCGAGGGCAACGACAGCAACCTGGGCTCGGCGCTGATCAGTGTCGTCTTCGTGCTGGGCTGTCTCCCCGCGCTGCGTCTGGTGGACCGGGTGGGGCGCCGCCCCGTCATCGTGTGGTCGTTCGCCCTGATGGTGATCCCGCTCGCGGTGCTCGGCGGTGGCTCCGCACTTCCCCTGGCGGTGGTCATCGTGTGCTTCTGTGCCTACGCCCTCCTGTCGGGCGGCCCCACGGTGCTGGAGTGGACGTACCCCAACGAGCTGTTCCCCACCGGCATTCGGGCCACCGCGGGAGGCGTGGCGACCTCGATCAGCCGCATCGGGGCGGCCGCGGGTACCTATCTGCTGCCGATCTCCCTCGACCGGCTGGGTATCGGCACGACCATGCTGATCGGGGCCGGCATCACCGCGGTGGGCTGGCTGGTGTCCTTCGCGTGGGCCGAGGAGACACGGGGCCGCACGCTGGCCGAGACCAGCGCCCTGCCCGGCAGGGCCCCGCGGTCCGCGTCGGCCGACGGTGATCACCACGACAGCCTGCGAGGAAGCGGCCTCGGGCGGTTCTGACCCGTAGGCCCGTAGCGGGGGCGACATGTTGGCCGGCCGGTCCCTGGGAGGGGGCCGGCCGCATGTCCGGGGCGCCCGGAGGCCGGGTGCCGGCGGGATGGCAAGTTCGCCCGACCAACCCCTTGACAGTGAGTGTCCGCAAGGAGACAGTTTGGTCCGTCGTTGCTTATGGCGATGAGCGTTGCGCTTTACGCAACAAGCGGAAGTGGCTCGGTCCGGTCCTCGCTCCGGCACCGGCGAAGTTCGATCCCTCCCCACGTCGATCGCTCCGGGGGAGCGATCGACAGCCCCCGCCGTCAAGAACATCCGGCCGAAGCTCGCGTTCGGCCGCCCCGACGAGGAGAACGAGGGTGACGCACGAGGTACGCGCCGTCGTGGCGCGCACGAAGGGCGCCCCGGTGTCCGTGGAGACCGTTCTGGTGCCGGACCCCGGCCCGGGTGAGGCGCTGGTGCGGGTGCAGGCCTGCGGCGTCTGCCACACCGACCTGCACTACCGCGAGGGCGGGATCTCCGACGAGTTCCCCTTCCTGCTCGGCCACGAGGCCGCGGGAGTCGTCGAGGCGGTCGGCGAGGGCGTCACCGACGTCGCTCCCGGCGACTTCGTCGTCCTCAACTGGCGTGCGGTCTGCGGCAAGTGCCGGTCCTGCCGCAAGGGCAGGCCCTGGTACTGCTTCGCCACCCACAACGCCACCCAGCCGATGACACTGGCCGACGGCACCCCGCTGTCCCCGGCCCTCGGCATCGGTGCCTTCGCCGAGAAGACCCTGGTGGCCGCAGGCCAGTGCACCAAGGTCGACCCGACCGCCTCTCCGGCCGCGGCGGGGCTACTCGGCTGCGGCGTGATGGCCGGGTTCGGTGCCGCGGTCCACACCGGCGGCGTCGGCCGCGGCGACTCCGTGGCGGTGATCGGCTGCGGCGGCGTGGGCATGGCTGCCATCGCGGGCGCCAGGGTGGCCGGCGCCGGCCGCATCATCGCGGTCGATGTTGACGAGCGGAAACTGAAGTGGGCCGAACAGTTCGGTGCCACCGACACCGTCGACTCCGCCAGGGCCGACGCCGTCGAGGCCATTCGCGCCCTCACGGACGGCTTCGGCGCCGACGTCGTCGTGGACGCGGTGGGCCGTCCCGAGACCTTCAAACAGGCCTTCTACGCCCGCGACCTGGCCGGCACCGCGGTCCTGGTGGGCGTCCCCACCCCGGAGCTGATGCTCGACCTGCCGCTGCTGGACGTGTTCGGCCGCGGAGGCGCCCTGAAGCCGTCCTGGTACGGGGACTGCCTGCCCTCCCGGGACTTCCCCGCCCTCATCGACCTCTACCGGCAAAGCCGCTTCGACCTCGGCGACTTCGTCAGCGAGACCATCGCCCTGGACGAGGTGGAAGAGGCGTTCGCCAGGATGCACCACGGTGAGGTGCTGCGCTCGGTGGTGGTCCTGTGATCGCGCGGATCGAGCGCCTCGTCACCTCCGGAACCTTCCAACTGGACGGCGGCAGCTGGGAGGTGGACAACAACGTCTGGCTGATCGGCGACGACGACGAGGTCCTGGTGATCGACGCCGCACACGACGCCGAGGTCATCTCCGCCGCCATCGGGAGCCGGCGCCTCGTCGCCATCGTGTGCACCCACGCCCACAACGACCACGTCAACGCCGCTCCGGCCCTGGCCGCCCGCCACGGGGCACCGATCCTGCTCCACCCCGCCGACGCCGTGCTCTGGAAGACGGTGCACGGCATGCGGGTGCCCGACTGCTGGGAGCTGATCGACGGCGAGGAGCTGACCGTGGCCGGCATCGCGCTGCGCGTGCTGCACACCCCCGGACACTCTCCCGGCGCGGTCTGCCTGTACGTGCCCGAGCTGGGAGCCCTGTTCTCCGGCGACACCCTCTTCCAGGGCGGCCCCGGAGCCACCGGCCGCTCCTTCTCCGACTTCGACACCATCATCGCCTCCCTCCGCGACCAGCTCCTCGCCCTCCCCGCAGACACCACCGTTCACACCGGCCACGGCGACACCACCTCGATCGGGGCCGAAGCGCCCCACCTCGGCGACTGGATCGCCCGCGGCCACTGACTGTCCGTCACAGCACACGAACCTGGAGGAAGACCATGGCGGCACAGCCGAAAGTGGTCATCATCGGCGCCGGCATCGTCGGGTGCGCTCTCAGCGACGAACTGACCGCACGCGGCTGGACGGACGTCACCGTTCTGGAACAGGGCCCGCTCTTCGCCACGGGCGGCTCCACCTCACACGCCCCCGGTCTGGTCTTCCAGACCAACGGGTCCAGGACGATGACCGAGTTCGCCCGGTACACGGTGCAGAAGTACAGCGCGCTGACCTTGGACGGGCAGTGGTGCTTCCAGCCGGTCGGGGGCCTGGAGGTGGCCACCTGTCCGGAGCGGCTGGCGGAGATCCAGCGCCGGCACGGCTGGCTGAGCTCCTGGGGCGTGGACAGCCGCCTGCTGACGCCCGAGGAGTCCGCCGCACTGCACCCCCTGCTGGACCCCGAGCGGATCCTCGGCGGATTCCACATCCCCGGCGACGGCCTGGCCAAGGCGCTGCGGGCGGGCGAGGCGCAGGCTCGCCTGGCCACGGCAAGGGGCGCCCGCTTCCACGCTCACCACACCGTCACCGGGATCGAGACGACCGGGGACCGGGTCAGCGCGGTGGTCACCGACCAGGGGGCCTTCCCGGCGGACATCGTGGTGTCCTGCGCCGGCTTCTGGGGCCCGAAGATCGGCCGGATGGTCGGCCAGCCGGTACCGCTGGTGCCCCTGGCCCACCAGTACGCGCGGACCACGGCGCTTCCGGTGCTCGCCGGGCGCAACGACGAACTCACCGAGGCGTCCCTGCCGATCCTGCGCAACCAGGACGCCGGCCTGTACTACCGCGAACTCGTCGACCGCATCGGCATCGGCTCCTACGCCCACCGGCCGATGCCCGTCCGGCTGGACGACGTCGCGCACCCGCGTGACGCAGTGATGCCGTCCTCTCTGGAGTTCACCGAGGCCGACTTCGAGGGCGCCTGGGCCGACTCCGTGTCCCTCCTGCCGTCCCTGTCCGACGCGAAGGTCGAGGAGGGCTTCAACGGCGTCTTCTCCTTCACCTCCGACGGGATGCCGCTGATGGGCGAGTCGTCGACGGTGCGGGGCTTCTGGCTCGCGGAGGCCGTATGGGTCACCCACTCGGCCGGTGTGGCCAGGGCCATGGCCGAGTGGCTGGTCTACGGCCGCCCCGGCACCGACGTCCACGAGTGCGACATCAACCGCTTCGAGGAGGTGCAGCTGGCGCCCTCCTACGTCCAGGAGCGCAGCTGCCAGAACTTCGTCGAGGTGTACGACATCCTGCACCCGCTCCAGCCGATGGAGTCCCCGCGTCCCCTGCGGATCAGCCCCTTTTACTCCCGTCAGGAAGCCCTCGGCGCGGTCTTCCTGGAGGGCGGAGGCTGGGAACGGCCGCACTGGTACGAGGCCAACGCCGCGTTGCCCGAGGTGGCCCGGATCCCGGGCCGGGGCGCCTGGGCGTCCCGCTACTGGTCGCCGATCGCGGGCGCCGAGGCCCTCGTCACCCGCGAGCGCGTGGCGCTGTACGACATGACGCCGCTGAAGCGACTGGAGGTCACCGGCCCCGAAGCACTCGCCTTCCTCCAGGCGCTGACCACCAATCAGCTCGACAAGCCGGTCGGGTCGGTCACCTACAGCCTGATGCTGGACGAGACCGGCGGTATCCGCAGCGACCTGACCATCGCCCGCCTGGCGGCCGAGCGCTTCCAGATCGGCGCCAACGGCAACCTCGACCTGGACTGGCTGCGCCGGCACCTGCCCGCCGACGGCTCCGTACAGGTGCGCGACATCACCGCCGGCACCTGCTGCCTCGGCGTCTGGGGCCCACGTGCCCGCGACCTCGTGCAACCGCTGACCGACACGGACTTCTCGCACCAGGGTTTCGGCTACTTCAAGGCCAAGGACGCCTACCTCGGCGACGTCCCGGTCACCGCGATGCGCCTGAGCTACGTCGGCGAGCTCGGCTGGGAGATCTACACCACGGCCGATCTCGGCGCCAAGCTCTGGGACACCCTGTGGGAGGCCGGGCAGGAGCTGGGGATCATCGCCGCCGGCCGCAGCGCCTTCAACAGCCTGCGCCTGGAGAAGGGCTACCGCTCGTGGGGCCATGACATGACCACCGAGCACAACCCCTACGAGGCCGGCCTCGGCTTCGCCGTCCGACGCAAGAAGCGGCACTTCACCGGCAGGCCCGCGCTCGACGGCATCAGCGACGAGACGGTCACCCGCAGGCTCACCCCGCTGATCGTCCAGGACGAGCAGTCCGTGGTGCTGGGCCACGAACCGGTGTACGTGGACGGCCGCCCGGTCGGCTATGTGACCAGCGCCGCCTACGGCTACACCGTCGGCGCGCCCATCGCGTACGCCTGGCTGCCCGCCGAACACGCCACCCCCGGAACGCCGGTGGAGATCGAGTACTTCGGCGCCAGGGTCGCGGCCGTCACCGCCGCCGAGCCCCTGTTCGACCCCGAGATGTCCCGCATCCGGCGCTGAACCGGCCACCAGCGCCGACCGGAGCACCCCCGTCGGCCGGATTCCCAGGAGATGGACACATGGCCCCTTCCTACGACGTGATCGTCGTCGGCCTGGGCGGGATGGGCAGCGCGGCCGCCTGTCACCTCGCCGCCCGCGGTCAGCGAGTGCTCGGTCTGGAGCGCTTCGGCCCGGCCCACAACCTCGGCTCCAGCCACGGCGGATCCCGCATCTACCGGCAGGCCTACTTCGAGGACCCTGCCTACGTACCCCTGCTGCTGCGCGCCCGTGAACTGTGGGAGAAGCTGGCCGCCGACTCCGGACGCGAGGTCTTCACCCGGACCGGCGGTCTCATGATCGGCCGAGAGGAGAGCCAGGCCTTCGCCGGCACCCTGCGCAGTGCTCACGAATGGGGCTTGGACCACGAGGTCCTGGGCGCCGCCGACATCCGGCGCCGCTTCCCGACCTTCAGTCCGGCGCCCGAGGACGTCGCCTTCTACGAGCACGGGGCCGGCACAGCCCGGCCGGAGGCCACCGTCACGGCCCACCTGGACCTGGCCCGGGCCCACGGCGCCGAGCTGCACTTCGCCGAACTCGTCCTGGGATGGGAGGCCGACGGCCCGGGCGGCAAGGCGTGGGTGGTCACCGACCGCGGTGCCTACACCGCCGACCGGCTCGTCATCGCCCCCGGGGCGTGGGCGCCGAAGCTGCTGTCCGGCCTCGGCGTGAGCGTGACGGTGGAGCGCCAGGTCATGTACTGGTTCCAGCCCGAGGGCGGAACCTGCCCGTTCACCGCCGACCGGCACCCCGTCTACATCTGGGAGGACCCGGACGGCACCCAGATCTACGGTTTCCCCGCACTCGACGGTCCTGACGGCGGCGCCAAGGTCGCCTTCTTCCGCAAGGGCGTCCCCAGCGACCCCGACACGCTCGACCGCCGGATCCACCCGGACGAGATCGCGGCCATGGCCGACCATCTGCGCCCGCGCATCCCCACCCTGCCCGGCCGCTTCCTCAAGGCCGCGGCCTGCATGTACTCCAACACCCCGGACGAGCACTTCGTCCTCGCCCGGCACCCCGACCATCCGCAGGTGACCGTGGCCTGCGGGTTCTCCGGCCACGGGTTCAAGTTCGTGCCCGTGATCGGCGAGATTCTCGCCGACCTGGCCACCGAGGGCACCACCCAGTACCCCATCTCCCTTTTCGACCCCCGACGTGTGCGCGTCTGACGATTCCCGAGGTGATTTCGATGACCACCACCAGCCTCCCCCCGAGCCTGATCGCCACGCTGCCCGGCGAGCACTACACCGACCCCGAGATCTTCGCCCTGGAACAGGAGCGGATCTTCGAGGCCATGTGGTTCTGTGCGGCCCGCGCCGCCGAGCTGGACAAGCCCGGCAGCTTCCGCACCTACCAGGTCGGCCGGGAGAGCGTGCTGATCTCCCGCTCCCGTGACGGTTCGCTCAAGGCGTTCCTCAACATCTGCCGGCACCGTGGCGCCAAGCTGTGCACGGAGGAGTCCGGCGAGGTCAAGCGGGCCTTTCAGTGCCCGTACCACGCCTGGACGTACGGCCTGGACGGCAAGTTGGTCGCCGCGCCGAACCTGACGTCGATGCCGGACATCGACCGGACCGCGTACGGACTGGTCAACGTCCACGTCCGGGAGTGGCTCGGCTATGTGTGGGTGTGTCTGGCCGACACCCCGCCGTCGTTCGAGTCCGACGTGATGGGCGCGATCGTCGAACGGCTGGGCGACGTCGAGTCGATCGAACGCTACGACATCGACAGCCTCCAGCTGGGCCGCCGTATCAAGTACGACGTGAAGGCCAACTGGAAGCTCATCATCGAGAACTTCATGGAGTGCTACCACTGCGCGACGATCCACCCGGAACTGACCGAGGTGCTGCCCGAGTTCGCGGACGGTTACGCCGCCCAGTACTACGTGGGGCACGGTGCCGAGTTCGGTGAGGACGTGCAGGGCTTCACCGTGGACGGTTCCGAGGGGCTCGACCGCATCCCCGGGGTCGCCGAGGACCAGGACCGCCGGTACTACGCGATCACCGTCAGGCCGCAGGTGTTCGTCAACCTCGTGCCGGACCACGTGATCTTCCACCGGATGTACCCGATGGCACACGACCGCACGATCGTGGAGTGCGACTGGCTGTATCTCCCGCACGTCGTCGAGAGCGGCAAGGACGTCAGCCGGTCCGTGGAGCTGTTCCACCGGGTGAACCAGCAGGACTTCGACGCCTGCGAACGCACGCAGCCGGCCATGAGTTCACGGGCCTACGCCAAGGGCGGCGTACTGGTGCCCAGTGAGCACCACATCGGCGAGTTCCACACCTGGGTTCAGGACAGGCTCGACGCGCGACCCACGCACTGACCCCGCTCCCACCCCGGTACCGCCCGTCCACCTGCCACCGGCCTCCGGCAGGTGGACGGGCCATTGATACGGAAGGTACGGCCATGTCCAGGCCCTCTGTGGGCACAGCGTCGGCGTGTTGCGTATCACGCAGTGTGGTGCGCTATTGCGCACCGATCGGTCGCATCTCTTGACAAGGTCCCGACGCTGCGGAAAGCATGTTGCGTATAGCGAGCTTGGTTGTGTCATTCGAGACAACGCTCGGATCTCACAGTTTCCCTTCTTCGTCGTAAGGCCGGGCGGACCAGCCCGGCCGACGGCTGCCCATCCCTTTCGGGCACCCGCACTCCGGAGGTTCTTCATGATCACCGTCGTCGGAGCGTCGCTGGCAGGTCTGAGCGCGGTCCGCGCACTGCGCGCAGAGGGCTACGACGGCGGCATTGTCGTCATCGGGGAGGAGCGCCACACTCCGTACGACCGCCCGCCGCTGTCCAAGGACTTCCTCAAGGGCGACCTCGACGCCGACGCGCTCGCGCTCGGCGACGCGGACGAATACGAGGACCTGGACGTGCGGTGGCTGCTCGGCGAACGCGCGATGAGGCTCGACCCCGCGGACCGGTCCGTCGTTCTGGCCGACGGACGGCGACTGCGCTCCGACGGCGTGGTCGTCGCGACCGGCGCGAGCCCGCGGACGCTGCCCGGCATGGACGGCCTGGCCGGTGTCCACACCCTGCGCACCCTGGACGATGCCCAGGCCCTGCGCGCCGAGCTGCTGGACGGGCTGCCCAGGGTCGTCGTCATCGGCGCCGGCTTCATCGGCGCGGAGGTGGCCTCCACCGCCCACGGGCTCGGCCTGCACGTCACCGTCATCGAGGCGCTCGACGTGCCGCTCGAACGCCAACTGGGCCGCGAGATGGGGCAGGTGTGCTCCTCGCTCCACAGCGATCACGGGGTCGGCCTGCTGTGCGGGACCGGTGTGGCGGAACTCGTCGGCGAGGACCGGGTCACCGGCGTACGGCTGGCGGACGGACGGCTGCTGCCCGCTGACATCGTCGTGGTCGGGGTGGGCGTGCGGCCCAACACCGACTGGCTCGCCGGTTCCGGCGTGCGGGTGGACGACGGCGTGGTCTGCGACGCCGGTTGCTCGACCAGTGTCCCGGGCGTGGTCGCCGTCGGTGACGTCGCCCGCTGCCCCCACCCGTTCACCGGACGGCACGCCCGCATCGAACACTGGAGCAACGCCACCGAGCAGGCGAAGACCGCCGCCCGCACACTGCTGTCCGGGGCGTCGGCCCCCGCCCCGCTCACCGCGCCGTACTTCTGGTCCGACCAGTACAAGGTGCGCATCCAGGTGGCGGGGCATGTCGCCCCGGGCGCCGAGCCCGAGGTCGTCGAAGGCGACGTCGACAGCCGCACCTTCACGGCCGTCTACCGCCGTGAGGGCACCCCCGTCGCCGTGCTCTCGCTCAACCAGCCGAAGTTCTTCAACCGGCTCCGCCGCACCCTCGTCCCCGCCGCCGCGGCCGCCGCGTCATGAGCGCCCCGCCTCAACTCCCCCTGTCCACACGGGAGACCGCCATGAGCATCCCGCGTCACCTGCGTTACACCTGGGACCACGAGTGGCTGGTCGTGGACGAGGGCAACGCCACGGTCGGCATCACCGCGTTCGCGGCGCGGGCCCTCGGCGACGTCGTCCACCTCCGGCTGCCCGCGGTCGGCACCTGGGTCGAGGCGGGGGAGAGCTGTGGAGAGATCGAGTCACTGACAGCCACCAGTGATCTGTACGCCCCCGCCTCGGGCCAGGTCCTGGAAGTCAACACCGCGCTGACGGGCGACCCCGGCATCGTCAACTCCGCCCCCTACACCGTGGGTTGGCTGTTCAGGCTGCGGGTCGAGAACATCGCCGGCGCCCTGTCCGCCGATGCCTACGCCGCCCACTGTGCCCACTCACAAGGAGACCGCCGATGAGCCTGTTGAACACGCCCCTGCACGAGCTGGACCCGGCGATCGCCGCCGCGCTCGACGCCGAGCTGGAGCGCCAGCAGTCCACCCTGGAGATGATCGCCTCCGAGAACTTCGCGCCGGTCGCGGTCATGGAGGCCCAGGGCTCGGTCGCCACCAACAAGTACGCCGAGGGCTACCCCGGCCGGCGCTACTACGGCGGCTGCGAGCACGTCGACGTCGCCGAGCAGATCGCCATCGACCGGGTCAAGGAGCTGTTCGGCGCCGAGTACGCCAACGTCCAGCCCCACTCCGGTGCCTCCGCCAACCAGGCCGCCCTGTTCGCGCTGGCCCAGCCCGGCGACACCATCCTCGGCCTGGACCTGGCCCACGGCGGCCACCTCACCCACGGCATGCGGCTGAACTTCTCCGGCAAGCAGTTCAAGGTGGTCCCCTACCACGTGGACACCGCCACCGGCCTGGTCGACATGGCCGAGGTCGAGAAGCTCGCCAAGGAGCACCGGCCGAAGGTGATCATCGCGGGCTGGTCGGCGTACCCGCGGCAGCTGGACTTCGCCGAGTTCCGGCGGATCGCCGACGAGGTCGAGGCGTACCTGTGGGTCGACATGGCCCACTTCGCGGGCCTGGTCGCGGCCGGACTGCACCCGAACCCGGTCGAGCACGCGGACGTGGTCACCTCCACCACCCACAAGACCCTCGGCGGCCCCCGCGGCGGCATCATCCTGGCGAAGAAGGACTTCGCGAAGAAGCTGAACTCGTCCGTCTTCCCGGGCTTCCAGGGCGGCCCCCTGGAGCACGTGATCGCGGCCAAGGCGGTCTCCTTCAAGGTCGCCGCGAGCGAGGAGTTCAAGGAGCGCCAGCAGCGCACGGTCGAGGGTGCGAGGATCCTCGCCGAGCGCCTGACCGCCGCCGACACCCGCGAGGCCGGCGTCAACGTCCTGTCCGGCGGCACGGACGTGCACCTCATCCTGGTCGACCTGCGCGAGTCCGAGCTGGACGGCCAGCAGGCCGAGGACCGCCTCCACGAGGTCGGCATCACCGTCAACCGCAACGCCGTCCCCGACGACCCGCGCCCGCCGATGGTGACCTCGGGCCTGCGCATCGGCACCCCCGCCCTGGCCACCCGCGGCTTCACCGCCGAGGACTTCACCGAGGTCGCCGACGTCATCGCCGAGACCCTCAAGGCGCCCTCCCCCTTCGGAGCGGCCGAGACCGACGCCCTCAAGGCCCGGGTCAAGGCACTCGCCGACAAACACCCGCTGTACCCCGGCCTCTAGGCCCTGCTCGACAACCCGCCCCAGGGGCGTGCCATGACCTGCTCGGCACGCCTCGTCAGCCCCACGGAGTATGGCGTGCCCATCAGCGTCTTCGACCTGTTCTCCATCGGCATCGGCCCGTCCAGCTCGCACACCGTCGGGCCGATGCGGGCCGCCGTCATGTTCGCCACCCGGCTGAAGACGGACGGCCTGCTCGCCCAGACCACCGCGGTGCGGGCGGAGTTGTTCGGTTCCCTCGGCGCCACCGGGCACGGCCACGGCACCCCGAAGGCCGTGCTGCTCGGCCTGGAGGGCAACGAGCCGCAGACGGTCGACGTCGCCCAGGCCGACCTGGACGTCGAACGGATCCACGGCACCGGGCGCATCCGCCTGCTCGGCGCCGAGATCGGCGCGGCCCACGAGATCGACTTCGACGTCTCGACCCAGCTGATCCTGCACCGGCGGCGCTCGCTGCCCTACCACGCCAACGGCATGACCCTCTTCGCGTACGACGCCGACGGCGTCCCGCTGCTGGAGAAGACGTACTACTCGGTTGGCGGCGGCTTCGTCGTCGACGAGGACGCCGTCGGGGCAGACCGGATCAAGCTCGACGACACCGTGCTGCCCCACCCGTTCCGCACGGGTGACGAGTTGCTGAGGCTCGCCCGGGAGACAGGCCTGTCGATCTCCGCCCTGATGCTGGAGAACGAGAAGGCCTGGCGCACCGAGGAGGAGATCCGCGCGGGGCTGCTGGAGATCTGGCGGGTCATGGAGGCATGTGTCGCCCGTGGCCTGGGCCGCGAGGGCATCCTTCCCGGCGGTCTGAAGGTCCGTCGGCGGGCCGCCGCGGCGGCCCGGGCGCTGCGCAGCGAGGGCGACCCCGCGGGCCGCGCGATGGAGTGGGTGACCCTCTACGCGATGGCGGTGAACGAGGAGAACGCGGCGGGCGGCCGCGTGGTCACCGCCCCGACGAACGGTGCGGCCGGCATCATCCCCGCCGTACTGCACTACTACCTCAGCTTCGTGCCGGGCGCCGACGACGAAGGCATCGTCCGCTTCCTGCTCGTGGCCGGCGCCATCGGCATGCTCTTCAAGGAGAACGCCTCCATCTCCGGCGCCGAGGTCGGCTGCCAGGGCGAGGTCGGATCGGCCTGCTCGATGGCCGCCGGAGGGCTCGCCGAGGTGCTGGGTGGCTCCCCCGAACAGGTCGAGAACGCCGCCGAGATCGGCATGGAACACAACCTCGGCCTGACCTGCGACCCGGTCGGCGGCCTCGTCCAGATCCCGTGCATCGAACGCAACGGCATGGCCGCGGTCAAGGCGGTCACGGCGGCGCGGATGGCGATGCGGGGGAACGGCCGCCACCACGTCTCGCTCGACAAGGTCATCAAGACCATGAAGGAGACCGGCGCCGACATGAAGGTCAAGTACAAGGAGACCGCACGCGGCGGCCTCGCGGTCAACGTCATCGAGTGCTGAGCGAACCAGGAGTGAGGCCATGGGACGGGTGACCGAGCGACGGCGTGTGGTCCGGGTGCGGGACGGCGCGGTGAGCACACGTCCGGACACGCTGGTCGCGGAGGAGCCCCTGGAGATCCGCCTCAACGGCAGGCCGCCGGCGATCACCATGCGCACACCCGGAGACGACTTCGCGCTCGCCGCGGGCTTCCTGGTGAGCGAGGGCGTCGTGGGCCGGGCCGCGGACGTGGCGAACATCGTGTACTGCGCGGGCGCCACGCAGGACGGTTCGAACACGTACAACGTGGTCGACGTGCGGCTCGCCCCGGGCGTGCCCGTACCCGACATCACGCTGGAGCGGAACGTGTACACCACGTCGTCGTGCGGCCTGTGCGGGAAGGCGAGCCTGGACGCCGTACGGACCACCGCGCGGTGGCCGGTCGCCGACACGCCCCCGGTCCGGGTGGCCCCCGAGCTGCTGGCGATCCTGCCCGACCGGCTGCGGGCCGCGCAGCGGGTGTTCGACCGGACCGGTGGCCTGCATGCCGCCGGGCTGTTCTCGCCCGAGGGTGAACTGCTGGACCTGCGGGAGGACGTGGGACGGCACAACGCTGTCGACAAGCTGATCGGGCGCGCGTTGCGGGCCGGTGAACTGCCGCTGTCCCGCAGCGTTCTGCTGGTGTCCGGGCGGGCGTCGTTCGAACTGGCTCAGAAGGCGGTCATGGCGGGCATCCCGGTGCTGGCCGCGGTCTCGGCACCGTCGTCCCTCGCGGTGGACCTGGCGGCGGAGACCGGGCTCACCCTCGTCGGCTTCCTGCGCGGCGGCTCCATGAACGTGTACGCGGGCGAGCGGCGCCTCGGCCTGGACGCCGCGGCCACGGACGGAGCGCCGGCGAGGTGAGCCAGCACGTGACCCGATCCCGCGGGCCCCGCCGTGTCGCGATGCTCAGCGTGCACACCTCACCGCTGCACCAGCCCGGCACCGGCGACGCCGGCGGGATGAACGTCTACATCGTCGAACTCGCCAGGCGGCTCGCCGCCACCGGCATCGAAGTGGACGTCTTCACGCGGTCGACCTCCGCCGCGCTCCCACCGGTCGTCGAACTCGCCCCGGGCGTCCTGGTACGGCACGTGGACGCCGGGCCCTACGAGGGCCTGGCCAAGGAGGACCTCCCCGCCCACCTGTGCGCCTTCACCCACGGCGTGACCCAGGCCTGGGCAGGCCACCGGCCCGGCCACTACGACCTGGTCCACTCCCACTACTGGCTCTCCGGCCACGTCGGCCGCCTGGCCGCCCAGCGCTGGGGCGTCCCGCTCGTCCACACCATGCACACCATGGCCAAGGTCAAGAACGCCTCCCTGGCCGAGGGCGACACCCCCGAGCCCGCCGCCCGCGTCGTCGGTGAGACACAAGTCGTACGGGCCGCCGACCGGTTGATAGCGAACACCGGCAAGGAAGGCGAGGAACTGCTCCGGCACTACGACGCCGACGCCGACCGGGTGGCCGTCGTCCACCCCGGTGTCAACCTCGACCGTTTCCGCCTCGACGTCGCCGGTGTCGCGGTCGGTCAGGCCGCGGCGCGGTCCCGCCTCGGGCTGCCGCAGGACGCCCTCGTCCCGCTGTTCGTGGGCCGCATACAGCCGTTGAAGGCACCGGACGTCCTGCTGCGCGCCGTGGCCCGGCTGCTGGAGCGGCGGCCGTGGCTGCGTGAGCGGATCGTGGTGCCGGTCGTGGGCGGGCCCAGCGGCAGCGGTCTGGCCAGGCCGGAAGGGCTCCAGAAGCTGGCGGCCTGCCTCGGCATCTCCGACGTGGTGCTGTTCCGGCCGCCGGTCGACCAGGACCAGCTCGCCGACTGGTACCGGGCGGCGACCGTCCTGGTCATGCCCTCCTACAGCGAGTCCTTCGGACTGGTGGCCGTCGAGGCGCAGGCCTGCGGTACCCCGGTGATCGCCGCCGAAGTCGGCGGTCTGCCGGTGGCGGTGAAGGACGGGGTGAGCGGCGCTCTCGTACCGGGGCACGATCCGGTCCACTACGCGGATGCGCTCTGCGCCTTCGCCGACGACAGCGGACGCTCGACCCGGATGGGCGAGGCCGCCGTCCGCCACGCCCGCTCCTTCGGCTGGGAGACGGCCGCGGCGACGACGGCGAACGTGTACGCCGCGGCCCTGCACGAGCGCAGGCTCCGCCGCGTCTCGTGACGCCCCGGCAGGGCTCCTGCGGCCGACCGGCCTGACCGGCCGCTCTGACATTTGTCATGCCGAGGGCCGGACGATCGTTTCTACCGGCGATACGGTGGCGGCCGCGAAGCTGGGGTGCATGACGACGGACACGGGGACCACCAGCAGGGAAAGTGCCACCAACGGCCGGCGGGCGCTGCGGAACTTCGCGCCGCTGCTCATCGACGTCGCGGTGCCGCTCGGGGCGTACTACCTGCTGAGGAACGGCTTCGGGATGAGCACGGTGATGGCGCTCGGCCTGAGCAGTGTCGTGCCGGCGGTGCGGACCGGGTGGGGTGTGGTGACGGCCCGTGAGGTCAACGGGCTGGCCGGCCTCATCCTCTTGGTGAACGTCGTGTCGCTGCTGCTCGGCTTCGTGGCCGGTGACGCGCGGCTGATGGTTGCCAAGGACAGCGCGGTCAGCAGCGCGATCGGGATCGGGATCATCGTCTCCGTCGTGCTCGGCAAGCCCATGATGACCGTCGGCATGAAGCCCTGGGTGGTGAAGGGCGACCCGGGCCGCGAGGCCGCCTGGGCGCGGCTGCACGCCGGTTCGACGCGGTTCCGGCGGGCCGAGCGGGTGTTCTCGCTGGTGTGGGGTGTCGTACTGCTCGCGGAGTGCGTGGTGCGGGTCGCGGGCGCCTACACCCTGCCGGTGGACACCATGGTGTGGGCCGGCAACGTGATCATGGTCGTCGCCATGGGGACCGGCTTCCTGGTCAGCGGTGCGCTGGGCGCCGGTCCGATGGCCGCGATGGTCGTCGCGGAGGCGACGGCGGAGAGCCCCTCAACCGCCGCAGGCGGCACGGATCCTGTAGAAGGTGCTCAGGTATCTCGCGTGGTACGACGCACTGGTGATCCGCACCAGCGCCTCGTCGGCCGAACGCAGTGACGATCCGGTCAGGTTGGCGCTGCCCGTGTAGACCCGCGGGGTGAGGTCGCCGTTGTAGTCGCCGTCGAGCAGGATCTGCTTGTTGTGCGGACGGACGTCGATTCCGGGGCCGTTGGGAATGCTGCACCTGCGGTGCTGGATGCCGGCGGCGTCGAGCCGGCTGGTGATCGTGGAGTCGCTCTCGGTGTAGATGACGTCGATCCAGCAGCCCCTGCCGCGCAGTTGGGCCAGCTTGTCGGCGACCTGGCGGCGCGAGCCGAGAAAGCTGTGGGTCACGATGCGGATGTCGCTCTGGTGCCGCAGCCCGTCCGTGCCGTTGTAGGCGCAGCTGACCTCGTTCAACGCGTTGACGACGGTGTCCGTGGCGGGGTTGTGGTACGACGGGTCACCCCGCGGGAAGAAGTAGCCGCGGTACGTCGAGCCGGTCGGCGTGGAGAAGTAGGCGTTGTTGTCGCCGCGGGCGAGGGTGCGCCCCAGGCGGAGCCGCTCGTGGTACGTGGCGTAGGCGTTGTACACCGTGCCGTCCGTGAAGGTGACGGCGTCGTTGAAGGACTCGACCTTGTACCAGGCGGTGAGGTTGGAGGAGGTCTGGAAGACGACCCTCGTGTAGCTGGTGCCGTCGTCGAAGGGGCCGAGCCTCGAGAAGGTGAAGAACTTGTTGTGGTTGTAGGCCGGTTGGGGCGGGGTCACGGCCAGGCAGCCGCGCTGGACGTCGTCCACGCCGTCCGCGTCCTCGAACCGGTCGTCGCAGACGACGATCCACGAGCGGGCCGCGTCATCGGTTCCCAGCCCGGCCCTGAGCGTCCGGTAGGGCACGTTGGTGTACTCGGGGCCGCCGGCGCCGTCCACATAGGTCGAGTCGTCGACGATGAGCCTGACGTTGACGCCGCGCCGGTGGGCGGCGAGCAGCGCGTCGGCGACCTCCTGATCGTTGAACTCGTAGATCGAGCCGCGGATCGTCGCCCCGGCGGGAGTCCCGTCGATCAACCGCACCAGCTGCGTGAAGACGGCTTTGCGCTGCGCCGCCGTGCCCAGCGGGTCGTTGAACACGGGACCGTTGATGACCGGCTTGGTCAGTGCGGCGGCGGGTGTCGCGCCGGTGAGGAGGAGCGCCATCGCCAGGGACAGGACGACTGTGGCGGCGCGGGCTGGCAGAAGGATCACGGATGCGAGCCTTCCGTGACGTACCGGGGGCTTCCCCGACGGGGTCTCGATTTCAGTCGGACGGCGCACAGCGAGGTGGGAACGCGGGAACCAAGGGGGCGTAAGTGAGGCGTATGCCTCATGTTCCCGGGACAGCCGGGCTGGGAGATTCATCCGCGAAACGCACACCGGGCCGCGCCGCGAGCACCTGCCGACGCGGCCCGCGAGAGCAAGGAGACCTGGAATGACTCTCAAGAACATAGTGTCGGCGGTGGCCGGAGCCCTGGCCGGGATGGTGCTGATGAGGTCGAAGGAGCAGCTCCGGCCCGCGGCGTCGGCGGCGCCCGCAGCGGTGGGTGGATGCCCCACGCCGCACCCCGAGGACTGCCCCAGGTGCAAGTGAGGTGATCTCCGCGGCCTACGCCGACCCGTGCTCGCTGGTGCCGTACGGCACCAGCGAGCGGGGCAGCACGGCCATGACGCGGGTGCCGCGTCCGGTGCGCCCGATGGTGAACCGGCCGCCGATCTCGGCGGCCCGGTCGGCCATGGAGTCCAGTCCCACACCGCCCGCCGTGCCGTCACGTGTCGGCGGGGGCTCCGAGGAGCCGATCCCGACCCCGTCGTCGTGGACTTCCAGGGTGAGCGACCGGGCGTCGACGCGGACCTGAACCTCCACGCTCGTCGCCCGGGCGTGGCGCAGCACGTTGTTGAGGGCCTCCGCGGTGATGCGGTAGGCGGCCGCTTCCACGGCTGCGGGCAGCGGCGGCAAGGGGAGGGGGTCCAGGGCGATGCGGACGGCCAGGCTGCTGCTGTCGAACGAAGCGGTGAGCTGTCGCAGGGCACCGCTCAGGCCGCAGTCGCCGAGCGGTGCCGCGCCGAGCCGGTCGGTGATGCGCCGTACGTCCTCGATGGCGAGCGCCAGGCCCTGTGAGATCTCGTCCAGCCGGGTGCGCACCTCGTCCTCGGCGGCCAGTTGGGCGGCGGCGTTGTCGACGCGCAGCCGGAGCCCGGCGAGAGCGGGCCCGAGGCCGTCGTGGATGTCCTGCCGCAGCCGCCGTCGCTCTGCCTCGCGGGCGGTGACGAGCTGCTCGCGGCTGGTCTGGAGGTCCTCCTGAAGACGCAGCGAGGCCACGGCCGGGGTCGCCTGCTGGGCGAGAGACGACAGGATGCGGGCGTCCGGGGCGTCGAGCGTCGCCTCGCCGTCGCGGGTGCCGACCGACAGCCGGCCGATGCTCGCGCCGTGATGGACCAGGTCGAAGTGCTGCTCCAGGGCGTCCGGGCAGCCCGCCCGGGCCAGCACCCGCGGACCGGCGCGGGTGTGCACCGCCAGCGCCGCACCGGGCAGGCGCAGTGTCTCCACCACGGTGGTGCAGATGGTCGCGGGGATGTCCTGCGGGCTGCCGGCCCGGCTGAAGCGCTCCGCGAGGGTGCGCAGTACGTGGTAGGGCTGGGTCCGCTCACCGTAGTGCAGCCGCTCGATCATGCCGACGGCCCAGGCGGTGGCGGGGCGCAGACCGGCGCCCAGCAGGAAGGCGGGCGCGACCAGGGCGACGGCCAGGGTGGCCCGGCCCGGCGCGACTCCGGTGGCCAGGGCCGCGGTGGCGGCGACATCCGCGGTGATCAGCAGGGTCACGGCCACGAGTCCGGCCAGGATCCGCCGGGCGGAGCGGCTGATGCGCCAGCCGCCGGTGCGGACCGCGACGTAGACGACGGACGCCGACCAGACGATCGAGGCGGCCACGAGGATCGCGAGGGTCTGCCAGTAGTAGCGTGCGCCCAGTCGGTAGTGGACGTACTGCGCGCCGGCCCACAGCAGATACGCGGCGAGGGGCAGCAGTGCCTGGCGGTACCGGCGGGTCCGGTCGCGCAGGATCCGTGCCGCCAGCACCGCCGAGCCGATCGCGATGAAGAGGAAGTCGCTCACCTCGTGGGCGGTCCACAGGCGGTCGTTGAGCCATCCGGCGGTCCGCCCCCACCATCCCGAGGCCAGCGGATTGGGTGCGCCGAACTTCTCCTCGTACGCCGCGTTGATGAACACCTGCGGCACCACCCACAGGGCCACGGCCCCCAGGTAGAGCCGCCACCACCGGTTGGGCAGCCGGCCGTCGGGAAACCACAGGGGCAGCGAGTACCAGAGGGTGATCTTGACGACGTTGGCCACCGCCCTGAACAGCACGGCCGCGACATGCGCGGTGGGGTCGGTGACGCTCACCCACATGGGGGCCGCGACGGCCAGCGGCAGGACGACGGACATCGAGTAGACCAGCAGGACCCAGCCGGCCGGGATCCCGGGGCGGTGGGCGTGCAGCACCACGCCGGCGGCGGCGGCCGGCAGCGCGTACAGCAGGTGCGTCAGATCCTGCGCGCTGCCCGCCAGGCCGGGCGCGCCGAGGTGCGCCAGGAGGTAGCAGCCCCACAGACCGGAGACGGCCAGCACGATCGCGGCACACAGCGCGGCGGCCCACAGAGGTCCACCGTCGTCCACCGCTCTCAGGGCGCGCTTCATCCCACCACCACGTAGTCATATGCTTGCATATAGTGACAAACATGGTGGAAGAGAACCCGGGGTCCCCGCATGTCGACGGGCTGTCCGTGCTGCTGGTGGACGACCATCCGATGTTCCTGGACGGGCTGCGGGGCGCTCTGTTGCCCCAGGAGGGGTTCCATGTGGTGGGGGAGGCGTCCACCGCCGAACAGGCCGTCACGTTGCACGCCCGGCTCGCCCCGCATGTGGTGGTGCTCGACCTCGGACTGCCTGACGCGAACGGCACGGAGGTCATCCGGCGGCTGCTGGACGACAGACCGCAGACCAGGGTGCTCGTACTGAGCATGTCCGACGACGACAACAACGTGCTCGCCGCCATGCAGGCGGGTGCCTGCGGCTACCTCGTCAAGGGCGCCGACCGGACCCAGATCATCAACGGCGTGCGCACCGCCGCGGCCGGCGGAGCCGTGTTCAGTCCGCAGATCGCCGAGCGGCTGCGCTGCTTCTTCAACGCCCTGGCCGCCGTACCGGGCCAGCAGGCCTTCCCCCAGCTCACCCCGCGCGAGCTGGAGATCCTCGATCTGATCGCACGCGGGCTGGACTATCGGCAGATCGCCCGCCGACTGACCATCTCGGACAAGACGGTCCGCAACCACGTCACCAACGTCTTCGCCAAACTCCATGTCACCGACCGGGCCCAGGCGGTGATCCGGGCGCGCAACGCCGGGCTGGGCGGCGACTCCTCTGCGTTCCCCTCCTGATCCGCAGCCGGAGAGCCCGCACTCTTCCAGGCGAGGAAGGGGCCCGCCGCCTCACGTACCCGGGACCGTGGGCCACGCACAGTGGGGCTGCCGCATCCGCACCGGTACCGCCGCAGTGCCGTCCTTCAGGGCTGATCGCATCGCAGGGAGGCGCCATGACCAGCCGCACGCAGCAAAGCGCCCACTCCATCGGCATGCCCCACCAGCAGGCCCAGTGCCCTCCCGGGCACCAGCCGCTCCAGACGTTCCGCATCACCCTCCAGACCCGCGGTCCCCGCCACTGCCTGGTGAGCATGGCCGGGGAACTCGACATCGCCACGGCCCCGGAGGCGCGCGGGGTGCTGGAGCAGGCCGTCAGCCAGTACGAACACATCACGGTCGATCTCTCGCATCTCGGCTTCTGCGACTGCGCAGGACTCAGCGCGCTGCTCGGGGCGGCGCGGGCGGCCCGGAGCAAGCACGCCGAACTGCGACTGCGCGCACCGACCACGGCGGTGACCCGGCTGCTGCGGCTCACCCGCACCCGCGGCGCCTTCCGTTTCGAACCGCCCGCCGGCCGGGACGGCCACGAGTACGAGTGATCCCGGGTGTCCGGGACCCGCGGCACCTCAGGCAGGGCGCAGATACTCCTGGGCCTTCTTCACGTTCGTGGCCAGGTCCGCCGTCGAATCGAGCACCAGCCGCTCATCCGTCCAGGGCTCGAACTCGGCCCGTCGCCGCCGAACGGCTTCCCAGGTCGGCTCCTCGAAGCCCGCGATGCCCCGGGACCGGCCCTGAAGGCGTCGGCGATGCAGCAGCGGGTCCGAGCACACCACCTCGATGAACGCCACCGGCACACCGCGGCGGTCGGCCAGCACCCGCCACTGCCGGCGAGCCGCCTCCACCGCGTTGACCGCGTCGACGATCGCGCTCTGGCCCAGTGCCAGCACCCCGTCGGCCACCGCCTCGGCGACGAGGTAGGCCGCGAGGCCCGTGGGCTGACCGCGGTCCACCCCGGCCCGCCACATCGCCGCCTCGACGGGGTCGACCGCCACCACCGCGGCGGGCAGCGCCCGCCCCAACTCCTCGGCGACCGAGCTCTTTCCCGTCGCGGGGAGACCTGCCATCACGATCAGCATGACCGCACTGTCGCACAGGTGCCCCGTTCGCAGGTGCGTAGATCAGACACCTGGTTCCCCCTGCTGCGCCGCCAGCGGTTGCTCGGCCCAGATGGTCTTCCGGTTGCGGCCGTAGCGGGTGCCCCAGCGCTCGGACAGCTGGGCCACCAGGAACAGGCCGCGCCCGCCCTCGTCGGTGCCGCGGGCCTGGCGCAGGTGAGGGGAGGTGCTGCTGGAGTCGGAGACCTCGCAGATGAGCCGGCCGTCCCGGATCAGCCGCAGCAGGACCGGGCCGCCCGCGTACCGGTAGGCGTTCGTGACCAGTTCGCTCACGATCAGCTCGGTGGTGAAGGCGAACTCCTCCAACCCCCACTCGGCCAGCCGGTCGCGCACCACCGCCCGGGCCCGGCCGGCGGCGGTGGCCTCGGCCGGCAGCTGCCAGGTGGCCACGTTCTCCGCCGCCAGCACCCGGGTCCGGCCCAGCAGCAGCGTGACGTCGTCGGTGGGCCGGTCGGGCAGCATCGCGTCCTCGACCGCCTTGCAGGTGTGCTCCAGCGAATGGAAGGGGCCGGTCAGCGTGGAGCGCAGCAACGCCAGGCCCTGGTCGATGTCGCGGTGGCCGGACAGCAGGAGGCCGTCGCTGTACAGGGCGATCAGGCTGTCCTCGTCCAGTTCGAGTTCGGCCGTCTCGAACGGCAGTCCGCCCACGCCGAGCGGCGGCCCGGCGGGGACGTCGACCGGGCGGACCCGGCCGTCCGGACTCAGCACGGTCGGCGGCGGGTGGCCCGCGCGAGCCATGGCACAGTGCCGGGAGACCGGATCGTAGATCGCGTACAGACACGTCGCACCCACGATCTGCGGGGCGTTCGCCTCGGTCTGCCGCTGTTCGGTGGCCAGCTCGTCCACCAGGTCGTCGAGCCGGGCGAGGACTTCGTCGGGGGCCAGGTCGAGGTGCGCCAGGGTACGCACCGCGGCACGCAGCCTGCCCATCGTCGCCGAGGCGTGCATGCCGTGGCCGACGACGTCCCCGACGACCAGCGCCACACGCAGCCCCGACAGCGGGATGACGTCGTACCAGTCCCCGCCGACCCCGGTGGAGGCATGCGCGGGCAGATAGCGGTACGCCGTCTCGACCGCCGGGTGCTCGGGCACCTCACTGGGCAACAGGCTGCGCTGGAGGGCCTCCGCGGCGTTGTGCTGCTGGGTGTAGCGACGGGCGTTGTCGATGCATACGGCGGCCCTCGCCGCGAACTCCTCCGCCAGGGTGAGGTCGTCCTCCTCGAACGGCTCCGGGCGCTGCGAGCGCCACAGGCAGACCAGGCCCAGGACGACACCGCGCGCCGACAGCGGCACCACCATCAGGGAGTGCACCCCGATCGCGAGCGCTGCCCGGGCCCGTTCCGGCTCGGCGACGAACCATCCGCGGGTGTCCTCCAGACGCGGATCGAGGACGGGACGCCGCTCGGCCAGGCAGCGGGCCGGCGCGGTCTCGTCGGGGAAGAAGAACAGATGGCCCTCGGGATGCATCACCTCCAGCGCCTCGGGCCGCACGCTGCGCACCGCCATCCTGCGCAACGGGCCCCTGGCGTCGGGGGCGGGCTCCTCCCCGCGCGGCACGGGCTCCAGCAGGTCCACCGAGAGGGCGTCGGCGAGCTCGGGAACCGCCGCCTCTGCCAGCTCACGCGCCGTCCTGGCCACGTCCAGGGTGCTGCCGATCCGGGCGCCCACCTCGTTGAGCAGCGCGAGCCGCCGACGCGCCCGATGGCGGTCGGTGACGTCCTCGACGATCTCCGTGACGCCCAGGACCCTGCCGGACGGGTCCTGCATCCGGAAGGCGGAGATGGAGACGACCAGTTCCCTGCCGGGGTCGTTCAGGAGCCGGCCCTGCTGCTCCGCGAAGATCACGGGCCGGCCCGTCTCGAGCACCGACCTGAGCTTCGTCTCCGCCAGCACCGCGTCGGGGCCGAACAGGAACTCGCCTGCGCGACGCCC
This sequence comes from Streptomyces sp. NPDC057623, assembly GCF_042800355.1. NCBI lineage: Bacteria > Bacillati > Actinomycetota > Actinomycetes > Kitasatosporales > Streptomycetaceae > Streptomyces > Streptomyces sp. NPDC057623. Next base: position 208,395 of record NZ_JBHVGZ010000009.1, on the reverse strand, counting down.
GCGGTAGGCCTCGGGCGGCAGCCCGCCGGCCCGCGCGATGGCCTGGTTCACCCGCAGGATGCGCAGATCGGGTCCGAGCACCACGACACCCACCGGGGACCGGCGGAAGAAGCCGTCGAGCACGGCCCGGTCGATCTCCCACTGGGTGATGTCCTCGGCGAGCGCGCCGACGAGGAGCCACTCGACGGTGGCGTCCAGCCGCTGCACCCTCCGGGCCCTGAACCCCACAAACACACGGTGGCCCGCGCGGTGCAGGACCGGCAGCAGACCGAGCCAGCCGCCGTCGCGTCGGCACGCGGCAGTCGCTTCGGCGACCAGACCCTTGTCCCGGCCGGCGATCAGGACCTCGCGTATCGGCCGGCCCAGGACCTCCTCGGGCCGGTGCCCGAGCAGCGTGGTGGCCTGTTCGCTCCAGGCGACGACCCTTCCCTCGTCGTCCAGCACGGCCGACGCGGATCGGTGGATCGAGAACGGGTCCTCCGGGCTCTCGCTCAGTGTCTTCGGGGATGTGTTGCGCATCGCCCACCCATCTCGCGCCGACGGCGGGGCCCGCAGTACGGCGCCCCGGGACGCTCCTACCGTTCCGAGTGTCTGGCTTTGCGGCGTTTCACCCCCAGTATCCGTTGTGCGGCCCTCGCGCGCTTGGTCGTCGAGGCCGGGACGATCCGGTCGGGTGAGGCGCGCGGCGGTCCGGTGGCCCGGTTCACCGGGGCAGTCTCCTCGCGAGAAGCACCGCCACGTCGTCGTCCGCCACATCGGGCATGACGTGGGCCAGCAGGTCGTCGCAGATCCGGTCCAGCGCACGACCGGGGTGCCGCAGAGATCGGGCCAGCCGCCGCATGCCCTGGTCGAGGTCGGTGCCCCGGGTCTCGATCAGACCGTCGGTGTAGGTCACGAACAGGCCGTGCGGCGGCAGGACCACCCGCTGGACCTCGCAGTCCTGCCGGCCCACGCCCAGGGGCGGGCCCGCGGGCCCGTCCACGAAGGCGACCGTTCCGTGCTCGTCGGCGACCACGGGGGGCGGGTGGCCCGCCCTGGCGATCAGGCAGTGGCCGCTGGCCGAATCGTGTACGGCGTACAGGCAGGTGGCCATCTCGTTGTCGCCCAGGTCCGCCACGGTGGCGTCCAGGGCGCGCAGCACCTCGTCGGGCGCGGTGTCCCGGCGGGCCAGGGTCCGTACCGTGGTGCGCAACTGCCCCATGACCGCCGCCGCGTGGATGCCGTGCCCCATCACGTCCCCGATCACCAGGGCGGTCCGGTCGCCCGACAGGGCGATGGCGTCGAACCAGTCGCCGCCGACCTCGTGATCGCCCGCCGGCAGATAGCGGCCGGTGAGCTCCAGCCCGCTGACGGTGGGCAGGGAGGGGTTCATCAGGCTGCGCTGGAGGGTGAGCGCGGCGTCGCGCTCCCGGCCGTACATGCGCGCGTTGTCGATGTTGAGTGCCGCCCGGGCGACCAGCTCGTCGATCAGCAGGGTGTCCTGGTCGTCGAAGGGCTCGCGCTCGCGGGTCCGGGTCACCACCACCGCGCCGAGCACGGTGCCCCGGGCCACCAGCGGTACCAGGCGCGCCGAGCCCACACGGGCGTAGAGGAACTCGCGCAGCCGGTCGGCGCCGCGGGCGGGGATCAGCCGTCCGATGTCGTTCAGGTAGAGGTTCAACGGCCGCCCCGCGCTGATGACCTGCTCGTACACCGAGCCGGGCGGCACCTGAAGGGTCATGCCGACCGCGAGATGGTCGGCCGGCGCGGCCGGATCGGTGAAGGTCACCGCGGCGCGGCGGACCACGCCGTGCGCCGACGCGGCGGTCTCGTCCGGGGCCATCGCCTCCTCCAGCAACTGCACGTCGGCGGAGTCGGCCAGCCGGGGCACCAGGACGCGGACCACCTCCTGCGCGGTCTGCGTCAGATCCAGGGTGGACCCCATCTGGGTACCCGCCTCCGCCAGCAGCGCGAGACGCCCCCGCGCCCGCTCCGCCTCCAGATGGGCCCGCTGCCCCTCCGTGATGTCGATCAGTGAGGCGATCACGCCCACCCGCCGGCCCGTCCCGCCGAGCAGGGGGGCGTAGGAGCAGGACCATGTCCGGGTCCGCTGCGGGTCCGACGTGCCGGAGGTGTAGCGGAAGTCGACCACCGGCTCACCCCGGTCGAGGACCTGCCGCATCACCGACTCCAGCGCGCCGGCGCCGGGGGCGACCTCGGTCACGCGCCTGCCGACGTGCTCGGCGACGGGGACGCCGTCGATCCGGGACAGGGCCTCGTTGACCCGGAGGAAGCGCAGGTCGGGGCCGAGCATGGCCAGGCCGATCGGGGACTGGGTGAACAGACCCTCCAGCGCGGCCAGCGCATCCCGCATCCGCTCCACGGCGGAGGTCTCCGCCGCGATGGCCAGCACCCCGGTACGCCCTCGCGCGTCCGTGATCGGGCAGTGCCACATCTCCATGTCGACCACGGTCCCGTCGCGATGCCGGACCGGCAGCCGTGCGACCACCGCCGCACCCGACTGCACGGTCCGGCCCAGGTGCTCGGCCAGCTCCAGGTTCTCCTCGGGCACCAGGACGCGCCGGGCGTCCTGGCCCACCATCTGTTCCGGCGTGTGACCGAGCAGGTCCTGCGCGGCGAGCGACCACTGCACCAGGCGCCCGTCGGCGTCGACCACCCAGAGCGCGAGCGGGAGCAGATCCTGGAACACCCCGGCATGCCCGGCCGCGGACGCGCCCGGATCCGGCGTTTCGCCGGTCGCATCGGGGGCACGTGCACCGCGGTGACTCGCGCTGGTCATAAGGGCACCTCGCTTCACCACCCTTGACCACAGGAGGCTCAAGGACAGCCTAGGCCGCAAGTGGCCCGGCTCACATGGCGTGAAAGAGGCACCGCCGACACCATTGGGTGATCCGTCACCGGCAGGCTGAAGGGATCAAGGATGTTCCGCAAGGTGCTGGTAGCCAACCGCGGCGAGATCGCGATTCGTGCGTTCCGCGCAGGCTACGAGCTGGGAGCGCGCACCGTCGCCGTCTTCCCGCACGAGGACCGCAACTCCCTGCACCGGCTGAAAGCCGACGAGGCCTACGAGATCGGCCGGCCCGGACACCCGGTGCGGGCCTATCTCTCCGTGGAGGAGATCGTCCGCGCCGCGCGCCGCGCGGGAGCCGACGCCGTCTACCCCGGTTACGGGTTCCTGTCCGAGAACCCCGACCTGGCCCTGGCCTGCGAAGAGGCGGGCATCACGTTCGTCGGACCGAGCGCCGAGATCCTGGAACTGACCGGGAACAAGGCCCGCGCGGTGGCCGCGGCCCGCGCGGCCGGCGTGCCCGTGCTGGGGTCCTCGGAACCCTCCACCGACGTGGACGCACTCGTCGCCGCCGCCGAGGAGGTCGGCTTCCCCGTCTTCGTCAAGGCGGTCGCGGGCGGCGGCGGGCGAGGCATGCGCCGCGTCGAGGAGCCCGCCCAGCTGCGGGAGTCCATCGAGGCGGCCTCCCGTGAGGCGGCGTCCGCGTTCGGCGACCCCACGGTCTTCCTGGAGAAGGCCGTCGTCGAACCCCGCCACATCGAGGTGCAGATCCTCGCCGACGGGCAGGGCAACGTCATCCACCTCTTCGAGCGGGACTGCTCGGTGCAGCGCCGCCACCAGAAGGTGATCGAGCTCGCCCCCGCCCCGAACCTCGACCCCGCCCTGCGCGACCGCATCTGCGCCGACGCCGTGCGGTTCGCCCAGCAGATCGGCTACCGCAACGCCGGCACCGTGGAGTTCCTGCTCGACCGCGAAGGCAACCACGTCTTCATCGAGATGAACCCGCGCATCCAGGTCGAGCACACGGTGACCGAAGAGGTCACCGACGTCGACCTGGTGCAGTCGCAGCTGCGCATCGCCGCCGGCGAGACGCTCGCCGACCTCGGTCTCGCCCAGGAGACGGTCACCCTGCGCGGCGCCGCGCTCCAGTGCCGGATCACCACCGAGGACCCGGCCAACGGCTTCCGCCCGGACACCGGCCGGATCAGCGCCTACCGCTCGCCGGGCGGCTCCGGCATCCGTCTCGACGGCGGCACCACCCACGCCGGTACGGAGATCAGCGCGCACTTCGACTCGATGCTGGTGAAGCTCACCTGCCGGGGCCGGGACTTCGCCACCGCGGTGGGGCGTGCCCGGCGCGCCGTCGCCGAGTTCCGCATCCGCGGCGTGGCCACCAACATCCCCTTCCTGCAAGCGGTGCTGGACGACCCCGACTTCCAGGGCGGCCGGGTCACCACCTCGTTCATCGAGCGGCGCCCGCACCTGCTCACCGCCCGCCACTCCGCCGACCGCGGCACCAAGCTGCTCACGTACCTCGCCGACGTCACGGTCAACAAGCCGCACGGCGAACGGCCCGACCTCATCGACCCGCTGACCAAGCTGCCCGCGCTGCCGGCCGGTGAGCCGCCGGCCGGATCCCGGCAGAAGCTCGCCGAACTCGGCCCGGAGGGCTTCGCGAGCTGGCTGCGCGCGTCGCCGACCATCGGCGTCACCGACACCACGTTCCGCGACGCCCACCAGTCGCTGCTCGCCACCCGGGTGCGCACCAAGGACATGCTCGCCGTCGCCCCCGTGGTGGCGCGCACCCTGCCCCAGCTGCTGTCCCTGGAGTGCTGGGGCGGCGCCACCTACGACGTCGCCCTGCGCTTCCTCGCCGAGGACCCGTGGGAGCGGCTGGCCGCGCTGCGGGAGGCCGCGCCGAACATCTGTCTGCAGATGCTGCTGCGCGGCCGCAACACCGTGGGCTACACGCCGTATCCCACCGAGGTGACCGACGCTTTCGTGCAGGAGGCGGCGGCCACCGGCATCGACATCTTCCGCATCTTCGACGCCCTCAACGACGTCGAGCAGATGCGGCCCGCCATCGAGGCCGTACGGGAGACGGGAACGGCCGTCGCGGAGGTCGCCCTGTGCTACACCTCCGACCTGTCCGACCCGTCCGAGCGGCTCTACACCCTCGACTACTACCTGCGGCTGGCCGAGCAGATCGTGAACGCCGGCGCCCATGTGCTGGCGGTCAAGGACATGGCCGGCCTGCTGCGGGCACCGGCCGCGGCGAAGCTGGTCTCGGCCCTGCGCCGGGAGTTCGACCTGCCGGTGCACATCCACACCCATGACACCGCGGGCGGCCAGCTCGCCACCTACCTCGCCGCGATCCAGGCCGGCGCGGACGCGGTGGACGGCGCCGTGGCGTCCATGGCCGGCACGACCTCGCAGCCGTCGCTGTCCGCGATCGTGGCCGCGACCGACCACTCCGAGCGGCCCACCGGCCTGGACCTCCAGGCCGTCGGCGACCTGGAGCCGTACTGGGAGAGCGTGCGCAAGGTCTACGCCCCCTTCGAGGCGGGTCTGGCCTCGCCGACGGGTCGCGTCTACCACCACGAGATCCCGGGCGGGCAGCTCTCCAACCTGCGCACCCAGGCGGTCGCGCTGGGCCTGGGCGACCGCTTCGAGGACATCGAGGCGATGTACGCCGCCGCGGACCGGATGCTCGGCCGCCTGGTGAAGGTCACCCCCTCCTCCAAGGTGGTCGGCGACCTGGCACTGCACCTGGTGGGCGCCGGAGTGTCCCCGCAGGACTTCGAGGCGGGGCCGGACCGGTTCGACATCCCCGACTCCGTGATCGGCTTCCTGCGCGGTGAGCTGGGCACCCCGCCCGGCGGCTGGCCCGAGCCGTTCCGCAGCAAGGCGCTGCGGGGCCGCGCCGAGGCCAAGCCGGTGCAGGAACTGAACGCCGACGACCGTGAGGGGCTGGCGAAGGACCGGCGCGAGACGCTCAACCGGCTGCTGTTCCCTGCGCCGACGCGCGAGTTCGAGTCCCACCGCGACAGCTTCGGCGACACCAGCGTGCTGGACAGCAAGGACTTCTTCTACGGGCTGCGCCCGGGCAAGGAGTACTCCGTCGACCTCGAGCGCGGTGTGCGGCTGCTGATCGAGCTCCAGGCCGTCGGCGACGCGGACGAGCGTGGCATGCGCACCGTGATGTCGTCCCTGAACGGCCAGTTGCGGCCGATCCAGGTCCGCGACCGGGCGGCCGCCTCGGACGTCCCGGTGACGGAGAAGGCCGACCGGGCCAACCCCGGCCATGTCGCGGCGCCGTTCGCCGGGGTGGTGACCCTCACGGTCGCCGAGGGCGACGAGGTGGAGGCCGGCGCCACCGTCGCCACCATCGAGGCGATGAAGATGGAGGCGTCGATCACCGCCGCGAAGTCCGGCAGGGTGGCCCGGCTGGCCATCAACCCCATCCAGCAGGTCGAGGGCGGCGATCTCCTGGTCGAACTGGCCTGAGTCGACGGCCTGTCACGGCCCCGCCCCATGCCGTCTCGCCCCGCGCGGGGAGCACCTGCGCGGGGCGGGACGTGTCCGGTCGGGAGGCTGAGCGGGGTCAGGCGCAGAGCACCCGGGTCTCCGGCGTGAAGACCGGGCCGCCGCTGGTGTTCGTCGCGTCGCTGAACTCGGCGTAGAAGTACGAGTAGAAGCCGATGTTGCCGTTGCAGCCCGAGTCGGCGGCGACCTGGAGGGTCAGCGTGACGGTCCGGCTCTGTCCGGGCGGGACGGTGGCGCCGTAGTTCGCGCCGAGGTTGCTCGGGCCGGTCCCGGCGCACGGGGTGTTGCCCGCGGCCGTGGCGAGGGTGCAGCCCGTGAAGCTGTACTTCAGGTCTGGGCGCTGGGTGGTGAGCCAGGTGGGCTCGATCGTCTGGTGGATGAACAGGACGTCGTACGTCTTGTTGTTGGTCAGCGTCATGGAGAGCTGCACCGTGCCGCCGGGTGTCGTGGTGGCGGTGTCGGCGGCGAACGTGAGGGCGGCCGGCGCGGGGTCCGCCGCGCTCGCGCTGGGGGCCAGGCCGAAGACCGCGAGGAGCAGAGCGAGGACGCTGGTGAGACCCAGGCGTCTCATACGTGGTGATCGCATGGCCCGGGAGGTTAGGCAGGCGACACGCACGCCGTCTGCCTCACGCAGGGCCCCCGGGCCGGCGATCGGCCGAAATGTGTGCCAGATGTGACGGTGGCGTGGCGGGTGTGTGGAGACACTGGTCGGGCGGCAATTCCGCGTGGTGCGGGTATCGCGGGGGCGGCCGGCGGGGGCGGCGCGGTGCCCGCCGCCCGCGACGTGCCGTGGGCCGACATTGGCGTGATCTCGGAGGCGCCGGGAGCGAAGGGACGTCACCAGGTGCGGATGTTCTCGGGCATTCGTCGATTTCCGGCCTCGACGGACACCGACGACCAGGCGCCGAGGTCGTGTGCGTGGGTCAGTCGGAGTCCTCGTCGAGGTTCTTCTCGCTCCAGATGCCCCGGACGTGACCGATGTGGCGGCGCATGAGCGCTTCCGCGCCGTCCGCGTCGCCGGCCTCGATGAGGTCCAGCAGTTCGGCGTGCTCGTGGGAGGAGTCGAACAGCGCGTCGCCGTCGGGGAGTTCGCGCAGCCCGTAGATCCGGGAGCTGGTGCGCAGGGACCTCACGGTCTCCAGCAGCCGGGCGTTGCCGGCCAGTTCCAGCAGCGCGAGGTGGAACTGCATGTCGATCGTGACGTGCGCGATGAAGTCCCTGCGTGCCGCCGCCTTCTCGATGCCTGCCGCGAGGGGCCGCAACTGCTTGATGGCCTTCGCGGGCACGCCCTGTTCGGTGATGCGGCGGATCGTGGGCGGCTCGATGAGGGCCCGGAGCTCGGTGATGTCGTCGAGTTCCGCCGGCGAGAGCGCGGTCACCCGGAAGCCCTTGTTGCGGACGACCTCGACGAGGCCCTCCTTGGCGAGGTCGAGCAGCGCCTCGCGCACGGGGGTGGGGGAGACGCCGAACTGTTCGGCGAGGCTGGGGGCGGAGTAGACGACGCCCGGTGTCATCTCGCCCGCGATGACCGCTCCGCGGAGGGTCTCGGTGATCTCCTGGCGGAGGTTCCGGCGCCCACGGAACGAAGGCAGCTTCACGGTAGTGCCGTCGTCCGTGCTCATGGCTGGCTTCCTCACTGTCGGCGGCAAGATCTTCCACGCTCGACTCGGACGTGAGCGGTGGCCGGTTCCATGCTATAGGGACAGCGTTGTGTGATGTATCGCATGTTTCCGCGCACAGGGCGGACGTCCCTGGTGGTGGGGCACATACGGGGCGCGCACCCGCCGTGAACCGGCTGGTCCGCGCCCCGCTTCTCGCGCCGCCCGGGTGCCTCCGGGGTTCACGCCGCCCTTGCCGGGGCGGCGGTCACAGCTCGAACCCCTGGGGGAAGGGGTCGTCCGGGTCGTACAGATACTGGGCGGTGCCGGTGATCCAGGCGCGCCCGGTGACGGTGGGGACGACCGCCCGGTGACCGGCGACCTCGGTTTCCTCGACGAGCCGGCCGGTGAAGTGGGTGCCGATGAACGAATCGTTGCGGAACTCGGTGTTCAGCGGCAGCAGTCCGCGGGCGTGCAGCTGGGCCATGCGGGCGCTGGTGCCCGTGCCGCAGGGGGAGCGGTCGAACCAGCCCGGGTGGATGACCATGGCATGCCGGGAGTGCGCCGCGGTGGATCCGGGGGCGGCGAGGTAGACATGGTGCACACCGTTGATCTCGGGATTGCCGGGATGGACGGGCCGGTCCTGCTCGTTGATGGCCGCCATGACGGCCAGCCCCGCGTCCATGATCCGGTTCTTGCCGGCCCGCTCGAAGGGGATCCCGAGGGTGTCCAGTTCGACGATGGCGTAGAAGTTGCCGCCGAAGGCCATGTCGTAGGCGACCTCGCCCCACGGGTCGACCTTGACGGTCCGGTCCAGCGTGAGCGCGAACGAGGGGACGTTGCGCAGGGTGACCGCCTTCGCCGAGCCGTCCTCGACGCGTACGTCGACCACGACGAGTCCGGCGGGGGTGTCCAGGCGGATCGTCGTGACCGGCTCCTTCACCTCGACCATGCCGGTCTCCACCAGGACGGTGGCGACACCGATGGTGCCGTGCCCGCACATCGGCAGGCAGCCGGAGACCTCGATGTACAGCACGCCGAAGTCGGCGTCCGGGCGGGTGGGCGGCTGGAGGATCGCTCCGCTCATCGCCGAGTGGCCGCGCGGCTCGTTCATCAGCAGCCGGCGGATGTGGTCGAGGTGCTCGACGAAGTACCGGCGCCGGTCGAACATGGTGGCCCCGGGGACGACGCCGACGCCCCCGGTGATGACCCGGGTCGGCATCCCCTCGGTGTGGGAGTCGACGGCGTGGAAGACCCGGTTGCTGCGCATGGTCAGGTGAGCCCTTCTGCGATGGCCTTCTCGGTCGCGGTGCGCACGAGCGCCTCGTGCTCGGGGGTGAGCGGGACGCGGGGCTGGCGGCAGGGACCGCCGTAGCGGCCGACGAGGTCCATGCTGAGCTTGATGGCCTGTACGAACTCGGTCCGTGAGTCCCAGCGCAGCAGCGGGTGCAGGACGCGGTACAGGGGGAGCGCGGTGGCGAGGTCGCCCTGGGTGGCCGCCGCCCACAGGTCGGCGCAGGCGCGCGGCAGGGCGTTGGGGTAGCCGGAGATCCAGCCCGGCGACCCGGCGATCGCCATCTCCAGGGCCAGGTCGTCGGTGCCGGCCAGGACGTCCAGGCCCGGGGCGAGTTCGGTGATCCGGTAGTAGCGGCGGATGTCGCCGGAGAACTCCTTGACCGCGACGATCAGGCCCTCGTCGAACAACTCGGCGAGGAGCTCGGGGACGAGGTCCACCTTCGTGTCGTGCGGGTTGTTGTAGGCGACCACCGGTACGCCGGCCTTGGCGGCCTCCCGGTAGTGCGCGACGACCGCGCGGTGGTCGGCGCGGTAGGAGTTGGGCGGGAGCAGCATGACGGCGGGGGCGCCTGCCTCGCCGGCCTGTTCGGCCCAGCGGCGGGCCTCGTCCGCGCCGTAGGCGGCCACCCCCGGCATGACGGTGAACCCCTCGGGGGCGGCGGCCACGGCGGTGGTGACCACCCGGGCGCGCTCCTCGGCGGACAGGTTCTGGTACTCGCCGAGGGAGCCGTTCGGCGTCACGCCGTCACAGCCGTTGGCGGCGAGCCAGGCGACATGGCCGGCGTAGGCGTCGAAGTCGATGGCCAGGCCGCCGTTCGATGCCTCGCGCAGGGGGAGTGCGGTGGCGACGAGCATGCCGTGCCAGGGCTTCGCCTGGGTCATGGGTCCTCCATGTGTCGGTGATCCACCATCCGTTCAGTGCAATATTACATTACACAGGCCGTGTCGTCCCTGTCACCGGTGACGTGGGCGGACATGGGTAGAACCGCTGTGGTCAGACGCCGTTGTCGTCGGCCCCGGCGGCGAGGGCGCCCAGGGTGATGGGCTGTGCGACGGGGCGGGCGGCCATGCCGCGCAGGTCGTCCGCGGTGGGCTGTCGACGGTGGGCACGGGCGACGAGACAGGTGGTGGCGTAGCCGCAGACCCGGCCCTGGCACAGGCCCATCCCGGGGCGGGCGTACAGCTTGACCGTGCGGGGATCGGTCGCCCCGAGGTCCTCGACCGCCCGGCGGATCGTCCCGGCGCTGACCTCCTCGCAGCGGCAGACCGTGGTGTCCTCGTCCAGCCAGGTCTGCCAGCCGTCCCGCACCGGATACGCCCGGTGCATCGCCGTGGCGAAGGACCGTTGGGCGGCACGCTGCCGCAACAGCCGGGCCAGGCGGCCGCGGTCGACGGACGCGCCGCTGGTCACGTACGCGGCGTGCAGTCCGGCCAACTCGCCTTCGACCAAAGAGAATTGGGCGCCGCCGACACCGCAGACCTCGCCCGCGACGTAGACGCCGTCGACCGTGCTTCGCTGCCGGGAGTCGACGCGGGCGACGAGGCTGCCGTCGGCGTCCCGCCTCATCTCGCAGCCGAGCTGCACGGGGATCTCGGTCTGCGGGGTGAAGCCGTAGCCGACCGCGACGGTGTCGCAGTCGATCTCGCGGGTGCCGCCGGGCACGATCCGCCACTGGTCGTCCAGCCGGGCGACGGTGACCCCGGTGACGGTGTCGCCGCCGTGCGCGGCGACGACGGTGGTGCGGGTGTGACAGGGGACGCGGTGCTTGAGGAGGGTGCGCAGGTACCCGGCCCCCTCCGCGAGTTTGGGGAGGTTGCGCAGGGTGGCCGCCGGGTGTCTGCCGAAGGCGGTGGGCAGGCCGGCTTCGAAGACGCCCACGACCGTGGCGCCGGCCTCGGCCAGGCCGGCGGCCACCGGGAGCAGGAAGGGCCCGGTGCCCGCGACCGCGATCCGCTTCCCGGCCAGTACGCCCTGCCCCTTGAGGAGGGCCTGGACGGCTCCGGCGGTGAACACCCCGGGGACGGTCCAGCCGGGGAAGGGCAGCTGGCGGTCGTAGGCGCCCGTCGCGACGATCACGGTACGGCTGCGGAAGGTGCGGGGGATGCCCTCGCCGGCGGTGCGAGCGGTCCGGGTCGTGTGGGTGAGGAAGCCTTCGTCGGTGCGTTCGACATGCCAGATCGAGTGGCCCGAACGGTGGTCGAGCAGATGGTGTGCCGCCAACTCCTGGCGTAGACGCCGGAATTGGCTCCAGCCGTGGTGGAGGGCGCCGTCGTCGCCGTCGCGGTGACGCCAGTACTGGCCGCCCGGTCGCGGCCCGGCGTCGATCAGCACCGTACGGCTGCCCCGCGCCGCGGCGGCGACGGCCGCCGACAGGCCGGCCGGCCCGGCACCGAGGACGGCGATGTCGTACAGGGCGGCCGGCCGCTCAGCACGCGAGGTCGTCATGACCCGCTCCTTCCTGGGTGGCGACCGTGTCGCCGGGCCGGGCCTCGACGAGGCAGGCGCGGTGGCCGGGGCGTCCGTTGACGGTCACCAGGCAGTCGAAGCACACGCCGATGCCGCAGAACACGCCGCGCGGGCGGCCCTCGGTGCGGGTGTGCCGCCAGGAGCGGCGTCCGGAGGCGATGAGGGCTGCGGCGACGCTCTGCCCGGGCTGGGCGTGCACCGGTTCGCCGTCGAAGGTGAAGGCGAAGGCGGAGCTGGGCGGCGGAGTGGTCAAGGGGTCGCCTCCTCGAAGCGGTCCGGGCGGAACGGCGTCAGGTCCAGATCGGGTTTCTCGCCGGACAGATGCTGGGCCAGCAGATGGCCGGTGGCGCAGGCCAGCCCGATTCCGGCGCCTTCGTGGCCGCAGGCGTGCAGCAGGCCCGGTGCGCGCGGGTCCGGGCCGATGACCGGCAGATGGTCCGGGCAGTAGGGACGGAATCCCAGGTAGCTGCGCAGCAGGGAGACCTCGGCGAGGAACGGGAAGATGCCGATCGCCTGGGCCGCCAGCTTGCGCAGCACCGGCAGGCAGACGCGGCGGTCGAAGCCGACCCGCTCGCGGCTGGCGCCGATCAGGACGGTCCCGGCGCGGGTTCCCTCGACCACGACCGAGGTCTCCAGTGCCGCGTCGCTGCTGGCGACGTTGGCCACGTACTCCGCGGTGTAGACCTTGTGGCGCACCACGCGCGGCAGCGGTTCGGTCACCAGGACGAAGCCCCTGCGCGGCAGGACCGGCACCGGGGCGCCGGCGAGTTCGGACAGCTGACCGGCCCAGGTGCCCGCGGCGTTGATCACCCACCGCGCGTGCAGGACCGGGGTGTCGGCGCAGTCGGTCCGCACGCCCGTGACCGTGCCCTGTCTGTCGCGGACGAAGCCGGTGACACCGGTGCCGGCCTGGACCGTCGCCCCCCGCATGCGGGCCCGGCGCAGCAGTTGGGCGGTGGCCAGCATCGGCTGGACCTGCGCGTCCTGGGCGTAGAACGCTCCGCCGACCGCCTGCCGGGTCACGTTGGGCTCCAGCTCGAAGAGTTCGTCCGGGCCGATGTCGACCGCGTCGACGCCTGCCCCGCGCTGGGCCGCGGTCAGGTGCCGCAGACCGTCGGCCGTGTCCGGCGATCCGGCGACGACGACGCCGCCCTTCGCCTCGTACTCGATCGTGCTCCGGCCCAGTTCGTCGCCGACCTGCCGCCACAGCCGGGAGGACAGCAGGGCCAGGTCGAGCTCGGCTCCGGGTTCCTTGTCGGAGACCAGGACGTTGCCTTCGCAGGCGCTGGTGGCGCCACTGCCGATGGCGCCCCGTTCGACCACGGAGACCCGCAGTCCGGCGGCCGTGCAGTAGTACGCGCACGCTGCACCCACGATGCCTGCTCCGATGACCAGGACATCGGGGCGGGGGGATGGATGAGTCATTTCCGCATCATGTCATATAGCACTGATGGCGCCTATGACCTCGCCTGGAGGTGCGGATGGCCTGGTGTTTCTCCGCTGGGAGACGTCGCGAGGGGACGCCGGAGCCGGAAGTCACCGGCCGAGCATCACCGGGTCTTCGACCCTGGACGTGCGGCGAGATACCGGGCGAATGCCTCGCGGGCGTCGGGAACGAACGCCTCGTGGCGCACCAGCTCGACGAGTTCGGACTCCGTCAGCCAGTCGTGCCAGGCGACCTCTTCGGGATCGGGCGTGACGGGCTCGATGACGACAACCTCGTGCAGGCCGAGCCAGTACGGGCTGATCGCGCCCGCGCACCTGAACTTGAGCACCAGCCTCGGAAGACCTAGGACGCCCAGTTCCTCCGCCAACTCCCGTGCGGCGGCCTCTTCGTAGGACTCGCCCGCCGCCACGGCGCCTCCGAGCATCCAGTTGAGGCAGCCCGGGAACCGTGCGGCGTGGTCGGGGCGGCGGTGCGCGAGCGTCCGTCCGGCTGTGTCGCGGCACACGATCGTCGCGATCCGATGCAGCCACCGGTGTCGCATCGCTTCGCCCCTGCCGACGACGGCCAGGACCTCATCGTGCTCGTCGACCCGTTCAACGAGTTCCCTCATGGGGCACACCGTGTCATGCGGCACTGACACCCTTGCCCCGCCTGCGCGTTCACACCGGGAAGTACAGCTCTTCCATCGTGGACGTGGCGAACTCGGTGTGCCGCACACGGAAGGCCGTGGTCCGGAGGCGCCCGATCCGCCAGGGGTCGGCCTCGCCCAGGGCCAGGGCGGCGAAACCGGCCCATTCGACGTCGGCCGGGTCCTCCTCGTCCAGGCCGAGGTCTTCCAGGTCCCCGGTGGCGATGCCGAGGGCGGAGGCGATGGCGCCCGGGTCGCCGGTCACCTCGAACGGCTCGTCCGCGGGCCAGCCGGTGGCGTGGAACATGGCCCCGTCGGGCAGCCAGACGAGGTCCTCGGTGTGGGCCGCCGACCCGGAGTGGAACAGAACACGGCCGACGATGCGGGCGTCCGGGTAGCGCTCGCGCAGCCTGCGGGCCTCGGCCAGGAGGGGGAGGTCGTTGCCGCTGTCGGCCAGTGCCGGGTCGCATATCCCGAGGACGGTCCCCCACGCGGCCGTCTGGACGGTCTCCAGGTCGGTGCGCGTGTTCGGGTAGGGCACGTCGTGGACCGACCGGGGGCCGACCTCTTCCAGGACCTCCTCCACCGTTCCGAGCGACGCGGCGAGCTCCGCCGCCCGGGCAGCGTCGTTGGCCGGCAGCGTGCGGGCGTCGACAGCGAACGGCGGGAGGAGGACAGTGATGTTGCAGTGGCCCATGGAGCCGTACACCATGCGGTGGGGAGGCAGGGTCCAGTAGCTGTTGCCGGACATGTGGACCACCGTAGTGGCACCTGCAGTTGGAGGACGGCCGGGTGTGGGTCCGGTCCCCGCTCGGCGCGTGCGATCAGCCGGTCAAGGGCCGCCACCGCTCCTTCTGTGCGGCGTCCAGCCTGCTGCGCCACACCAGCGCGGCACCGACCAGACCGGGCTTGTCCCGCGTGGCCAGGGCCGGGGCTTCCAGCATGTCGGCGGCCTCCTCCAAGTACGTGACCAGTGTGTCGAGTTCGTCACCGGGGCTTTCGCCGTAGCGGGACCAGCGGCCCAGGTAACCGGTCCCGGTGTCCAGGTACAGGCCCGAGGTGTGGTCCGTCGCGCCCTGTGCGACCACCGGAATCCAGGTGGGCCGCCACACCGTGATCCGGTCCTCCTCGCAACGGCGGGCGTCGAGGGCGTCCTCGTGGGCCTGGGCGTCCATCTTCAGCCGGTGGACGTCGGCCACGGCGTCCAGGGTCAGCAGCGCCTCATTGCCCGGAAGGCATCCCCAGCCCCAGCCGTGGACGCCGGCGTCGCCCGCGGTCAGCAGCCACAGGGCGCACAGCTCGACGGGTATCCGAACGCCGAGGTCCGCTTCCAGGGCGGCCATGGCGGCGGGGCCGGTGCCGGGGCGCAGGGCGGCGTAGGAGTCGGGTGCGTTGTGCCGGAGCCAGCCGGTGACGCGCTGCCAGGCGTCGGCGACCTGCCGCACGGCGACCGCGTCGGCGACAGCGTCGCCGGCCCGCGCCGGAGCCTGTGCCGGCGCCTGTTGATCCCGCGTGGCGTCCTCCGAGTCCGCGGCGTCCGCGGAGCGCCCGGCGGAGGAAGCCGGGCTCACGAACCGGATCTGGATCCGGTCGGGCTCCCGGATGTAGCCGACGGCCAGGTCGGGGCAGTCCTCGAACAGGTCGCCGTCGACCATCACGGTGAGGATGCCGGGCAGCGGGGAGGGGTGGCCCATGTCCGGGTCCTCCGCGAGCCGGCCGGCCAGCACCTTCAGGGCGTACGGAACGCCGGCCCCGAACTGGAGGGCGGTCTCGCGCAGGTCCTGAGGGATCTCGACGTTCACGGGCTGCTGCTCCTCGACGATCGGAAGGAGGGCGGTGCCCCCTCCTCACAGTAGGACGCGAGCAGCACTCGGGGAGAAGCCCGGGGGCGTGTACGGCCCCCGGGCACCGGCCCTCCGGATCACAGACCGTCGCGCACCATGGCGGCGACGATCTGGACGTGACGGTCGGCCGCCGTGTTCGAGAACTCGTTGTCGTAGTTCAGGCCGTACGGCCAGAAGTGGCCGCCGCCGGTGGACAGTTTGGCGGACGAACCGTCGAACTGCCTGACCAGCGCCGTGGCCTGCGCACCGGACCAGGTGCCGCTGCCACCGAGGCGCGACCAGCCCGAGCTCGTCCCCACGCCGATGGTGTGGGCGATCTCGTGCAGGGCGGTCCGCTCGTTCATGTAGCCGCGGTTGCCGAAGCGGATGGTCCCGTTGATGTTGCCGTCGGCGGTGGGCACGCCCGGGTCGTACCGGACGGTGATGGTCTTGCCCAGGTCGCTGAGGTTGTTGTAGCGGGCCACGGCGGCGTTCATGGCCCTGGTGATGAGGTCGTAGGCGGTGCGCTGGTCCTCGGTGGGGTTGCTCGCACGTTCGAGGGTCCAGGTGATGGTGGCCGCCGCGGTCACCTGTCCCTGGGCTGCCCGTTCCGTCTGCGCAGCGGCCTGCGGCGTGGCCTGCGCGATGCCCGGGCCTGCCAGCAGGGTGGCGGCCAGCGCGGCCACGACCGCCTTGCCGCGCCAGGGGATGGACGTGCGCGGAGCGGACATCGAGGTTCGTCGTGAACTCATGGAGGTCCTCCTGTGTGGGGGGAGAGAACCGTCGCGACTGCGTTGGGGGGCGACGGAAGTTCAGGTGCCGAGCGCCCGCGGCCGGGCCGGCACTGCGGACGGGGCGTGGGCCGGTGCTTCGGCGGATCTTGTTCGGTCGTGCGAAAAGGGGTGACTGGCACGGCAGTTGGGCCCGACAGCGGGAAAGCGCTTTCCCAGGCTTCCCGGAGAGTAATGAGCCGCCTTGGACATGTCAATGAGCTCGCCGAACCCTCCGGTGAGGACCCAACTCGCCCGCCATCTTGACGAGTTCATTACCATCCCCGAGCATTCCCTGAGCGCGATTCTTTCTGTTCGGTTCTGTTCAGCTCTGTGTCGTGGAAGGGAGTGCCGTGCCCCATCGGCATCGCATGGTCCGGTCTCTGGCGTCGGCGGTTCCCCTGGCGCTCGGCGCGAGTCTCACGGCCGCGCCCATGGCGAGCGCGGCCGGCGCGGCGGACCCGGTGCCGCGCAGCGCGGTCACCGTACGGATCGACCCCTCCTACCAGCAGGAGGAGTTCGAGGGATGGGGCACGAGCCTCGTCTGGTTCGCCAACGCCACCGGCAATTATCCCGACCCCGTCCGAAGACGGCTCGTGGACATGCTCTTCGGGGCCGACGGCCTCGCTCTCAACATCGCCCGGTACAACATCGGCGGCGGCAACGCCCCCGACGTCCGGGGGGACTACATGAAGGCGGGCGCCACCATGGAGGGCTTCTGGAAGGCCCCCGCGGGGACCACCCGGCAGGACATGGACTGGTGGGACCCGAACGACCCGGACCACTGGAACTGGGACGCGGACGCCGGTCAGCGCTGGTGGGTGGACCAGATCAAGGACAAGGTCAGCCGCTGGGAGGCGTTCAGCAACTCGCCGCCCTGGTTCCAGACCGTCAGCGGCTACGTCTCCGGCGGTTTCGACGCGAGCACCGACCAGATCCGCGCGGACCGCGTCGACGACTTCGCCACCTACCTGACGCGGGTGACCGAGCGCATGGAACAGGCGCACGGCATCGAGTTCGACACGATCGACCCGCTCAACGAGCCCAACACACCGTACTGGGGCACCCAGCTCGGTGCGGACGGGCAGCCCACGGGAGGGCGGCAGGAGGGCGCGCACGCGGGCCCCGAACTCCAGCAGAAGGTGATCCTCGCGCTCGACAAGGCGCTCGACGGAGCGCGCACCGACGCCGAGATCTCCGCGATGGACGAGACCAACCCCGGCATCTTCACCCAGAACTGGAACGCGTACGGCACCCCCGCGCGCGCCGCCGTCGACCAGCTCAACGTGCACACCTACGGCACGGGCCGGCGCACCAGCGCGCGGGACATCGCCAAGGGCGCGGACAAGAAGCTCTGGATGAGCGAGGTCGAGGGCACCTGGGGCACCGGCACCGACTTCACCGGCATGGAACCGGGCCTCGGCATCGCCACCAGGATGGTCGACGACATGCGTGAACTGGAGCCCTCCGCCTGGGTGTTCTGGCAGCCCGTCGAGGACGCGATCCCGCAGGCCGCGGCCGGCAAGAACTGGGGCAGCATCCATGTGCCGTTCAACTGCACGGCCGAGGACACCCTGGAGACCTGCCCGATCCGGACCAACACCAAGTTCCACACCATCCGGAACTTCACCCACTACATCCGCCCCGGCGACCACTTCGTGAAGGCCGACGACCCGTCGAGCGTGGCCGCGGTACGGCAGGACGGCCGATCGACGACCGTGGTGCACGTGAACGGCGGGACCTCCGCGCGCTCGGTGACCCTCGATCTCTCCCGCTTCGGCAAGGTCGCGTCGCGGGCCACCGTCACTCCCGTGGTCACGAGCGGTGACGGCGCCCTGGTGCGCGGCACACCGGTCCGGGTGACCGAACGGTCCGCCACTCTCTCCGTCCCCGCCAAGTCGGTCACGACCTTCCTGGTCGACGGGGTCGGTGGCGTGGCGCGGGACGCGGCCCTCGTCCAGCCCGGTCATGTCTACCGGCTCCAGGGGGCGCAGAGCGGCAAGTCGTTGGCGCCGTCGGACGACGGCAGCGGCGCAGTCATCCGCACGACCGACACCGCCGACGCTCAACAGCTGTGGTCCGTACGGAAGTTGACGCGCGGCACCGACAACCGCGAGCGCTACGCCCTCACCCACGCCAAGACCGGCAAGCGGCTCGCCGTACGCGACGACCAAGCCGTCCTGGAGGAGCCGGAGGGCGACCACGCCCAGGTCTCCGAAGCCGCGCGGTGGATCATGTCGACGACCGGCGACGGCACCTGGACGTTCGTCAACGCCGCCACCGGCCGCCTCGTCGACGTCACCGGCCAGGCGACCGCGGACGGCGCCAAGGTGTCCACGTACACCCCGACCTCGGCCGCGAACCAGCGCTGGACCGTGACCGACGAGACCGTGCTGCGCACCGAACCGGCCGAGGCGTTCACCGTCCCCGGCCTGCGGCCCGAGCTGCCGGTGACCGTGGCACCCGTGTTCCGGGACGGCACGCGGGGCGCCCTGCCCGTGGTGTGGAACCTGCCGCCGGACCGGAAGTGGCGCGAACCCGGCACGGTACGCGTCAGGGGCGAGGCGAGGGACCCCCTCGGCCGGAGGATCACCGCGCGGGCGGTCGTCACCGTGGACACGATCGCCTCGACCCTCCCGGGCCGTGCCAAGACCTACGCGGGCGGCACGCCGGACCTTCCGGCCACGGTCGTCGGCATCGGCCGGAACGGCGGCCGGGCCGACCTTCCGGTGACCTGGGACCCGGCCCCCGAGGGGGCGTTCGACACGAGCGGAGTCGTGACCCTGGCCGGTGTCGCCCGGATCGTCGGCGGCGGCACCGTCGACGCGGCCGTGCGCGTGCAGGTCACCGAGCCGGTGGGGACCAACATCGCCGCCGGCGACGGCGTCTCGGTCGACGCCACCTTCACCGAGAGCGGGTACTCCGCGGAGCGCCTGCGCAACGGCGACCTGACCGAGAAGGGCTGGTCCAACTGGAAGCCGGGGAACACCAAGAACCCCTCCGACACCGTCACCTTCACCCTGCCGAAGGCACGCGACCTGAGCCGCGTCGTCGCGCACTTCTACCGGGACGGCAGCAGCGCCTCCTTCCCCGAGAGCCTGAAGGTGCAGGTGCGCGCGTCCGACACCGGCACATGGGTCGACGCGAGCGACCCCGTGGCGGTCGGGACCGAGGACACCCCGGTGGTCGACGTCCCGGTCGCGGCGGGACCGGCGTCCGGGGTGCGCGTCGTCATGACCGCACGACAGGGCGGCTACCTCACCCTGAGCGAGATCGAGGTCTACGCCAAGACTCCGGGCGCCTCCGCGGACGCGGCCGCCCGGTCCGTCGAGGTGAACGGGAAGCCCGTCCCGTCGTTCGACCCGGACACCACCACCTACCGGGTCGTCACCGACACCCCGAGCAGGACCCGGGTCACGGCGACGGCACGCGATCCCTACGCCACCGTCGCCGTCGACCGTCTCGACGAGCACGACGGGAAGGCGGTGACCGTCGTCTCCGTGACCAGCGAGGACGGGGCACGGACGCGGACGTACCGGATCCATCTCCTGCGACGCTGAGGCGGTCGTCACGGGTCACGCGGTCCCGCCCGTACGCGCGTCGTGCAGCGCGTACAGCCCGCTGACCCGTGCACCGCGCAGGCGCTCGGACGGCTCGATCACCGCTCGCCGTCTTCCGGGTGGTGGAGGAGGCGGTGGTGGCGATCGCCTCGGTCGGAGGGCTTGTCGGCACGCGGGCGAAGCAGAACGCCGCCAGGAGATACAGCGGCGCGGCCGTGACGACGAGCCACGTCAGGGCGTCGGTGCCGAACAGCGCGAGCGCCCCGGCCGCCAGCAGCGCCCCGACACCGATGCCGGTGTCGCGCGGACTGCCGGTGAACGCGAACCAGCCGCGCGTCCGAGCGGCGGGAGCGGCGTGCAGGATCAGCGTGCGCTGCGCCGTGTAGTAGGCGTTGACGCCGGGCCGCACCAGAAGGTAGGAGTCGGCGATCTGCCAGGGCCGGTCGGCGAGGAGGAAGGAGAGAAGGCCCGCGGCGCTGACCACGTTGGCGACGACGGTGAGGTGCCCGGGCCCGTGCCGGTCCATGACCGGTCGGCGACGAAGGCGACGGGCAGGGCGACCAGTTGGCCCACGGTGACGGCTGCTCCGACCGCGGCGAGCGGCAGATCGCGCAGGGTCGTGAAGTACAGCAGGCCGAGCGGCAGGAGCATGCCGTTGCCGAGGGAGTAGATGAGGTTGCCGGTGATGAACGGGCCGTGTCCGAGGGTGGCCGGGATGCCGAGCACATGACGCAGCCGGCGCGCGGGCCCCGCGGGGCGTGGCGGTGCCGGTCAAGGGGTGAGCAGGACCCGGATCTTGTCCAGGACCTCCTGCCGCGGCCAGGCCGCTGTCCGGTGCAGTTCCTCCAGCTGCTCGACGGTCCGCTGCTCGTCGCCCTCGGCGACGGTGAACACGACGATGTCGCCGTGGCTCGTGCCGTCGATGACCAACTCATGTGCGGTGATGACTTTCAGACGGACCGTCAGCTCGGTGCGTACCGCCGCCGCCAGGCGCTCGGGGGAGAGGAACTCGATGGCCCATCCGGTACGTCGCACGGGCGCTGGGGTGTAGTCGCGGCGCGCCATGGCGGCCAGGGCGTCGAAGGTGTTGGTGCCGGAGGCGGCGCAGGACAGTGTGGTGGCGCCGCCGATCCTCGGGTTGATCTCCAGGACGACGTACCGCGAACCGGTGTAGATCATGTCGACGTTGACGGAGCCCTGGACGCCGAGTTCCTCGCACAGGGCGGTCAGCCTGGCCGCGACGGGTGCGAAGTCGGCGTCGGCCTTCGGTCTGGGGCCGCACCAGCGCAGGTCGGCGAAGGTGAAGACGGGCTCGGCGCCCGCCGTGCCCGTCCAGCACACGGGCAGGACACGGTACTTGCCCGGTTCGCCCACGATGTCGACCGAGCACAGCGCGCCGGAGACGCACTCCTCGATCACCGCCGACACCTCGGGCGGATCGGAGAGGTAGGCGTCCAGGGCCGCGGTGTCGGGCAGGGCCCGGATTCCCATGCTGGTCGAGTCCCACAAGGGCTTGGACAGCAGTGGATGGCCGAGGCGGGCGGCGGATGCGCGCAGGGTGTCCGCGTAGGCGGGGAACGCCACCCCGCGGCCCGCGAGCAGATCGGAGTCGACCTTGACGCCGCGTGGGGTGTCCAGGCCCGCGCGGACGAGGAGCTGCTTGGTCTCCCACTTGTCGCACAGGGCCAGGGTCGACGGCAGCGGGGTCATGACCGTGGGGATGCCCCGGGCATCGAGGAGTTCCTTGACGGTGGCGTCCCGGAGCGCGTTCTCGCAGGGCAGGGAGATGGAGACGGAGGCGTCGGCGCCCCACCGCGTGACCTCCCGGGCGAGTTCGGCGGGGGTGACGTCGGCGTCGAGGCGGCGGCGTTCGCCGGGGAAGTCCCCGTCGTCAGCGGTGCCGTGCGTGTGGAACAGGCAGCTCTCGATGCCGAGTCGGGACAGGTCGCGGACGCATCGCTGGATGTACGGGTCGGCGCGCCGGATCTCCACGGACCGCAGAAACGCGATCTTCTGGACGGAATCCTGCGCGGTCCTCCGTACCGGATGCCGGGCGGGGTTCCGCGCGGCGTTCCGCGAGGCGCTCCGCACGGGGCCGGGCATGGATCAGCTCACCTTCACTCGGGAGTCAGCGATCACCTGGCCGGCGAGCCGACGGGCCTCGTCGACGCACGCGGCGTGCGCCATGACGTGCCCCACCCGGCCGGAACTGTCGGCCGGTTCGGGCACCCGCTGTCCCGGACGGATGTCGATCCGGCTGTGGGTACCGGGCACCTCGGGGATGACGACCTCCTCCACCACCCCCGCCCGGTCCGGCAGCAGGAAGCGAAGTGCGGCCGCCGCGTCGCGGGTCGGCGCGATCCGCGGTGGCCGCCCGGTCACGACCCGCAGATAGGCGGCCGCTTCGCTCACACCGGTCGCGGCCTCGACGATCTCGCAGATGTCGTCCCCGGGCAGGCGGGCCCCGGTCTCGATGACGACCGGCCCCCCGCCCGGGGGGATCTTCACCTCGGTGTGGGCGATGCCGTTGCGCACCCCGACGGCCACCGCGGCACGCGCCGCGGTGTCCTGGACGGCCCGTACCGTGCCCGGATCCAGCCCGGCGGGGCAGGAGTGCCCCGTCTCCACCCGGTATCGGCCCGCCGTGGTGTCCTTGCGGACCACGGGCAGCGGGTAGGGCACGCCGTCGTGCACGACCGTGTCGGCGGAGAACTCCTCGCCGGCCACATAACTCTGGAGCAGCACCCGGGAGTCCAGCGGCAGACCGTGCGGCTCGGCGCGGGTGAACCGTCCGGCGGCGGCCACCGCGGCGTCGAGTCCGTCCGGGCCCGCCAGCACGCTCACGCCCCAGGAGCCGCCCTGCTCGGCGGGCTTGACGACGAGCGGCCACCCCAGCCGCCCGGACGCGGCGACGTCATGGGCCTGTTCGGCGGTGGCGACCACCACCTGCGCGGGGACCGGTACGCCCGCCGCACGGAACGCCTCCGCCATGGTGATCTTGTTGCGGGCGGCCTTGGCCCGCAGCGGGTCGTTGCCCGGCAACCCGAGGCGTGCGGCGAGCAGGGCCGCCAGCGGGGTCAGCAACTCCCAGCAGACCGCCACACCTGTGATGCGATGCGCGCGGCAGTACGCCTCCATGTCGTCCAACGCGCGTGCGGTGTCGGCCAGTTCGGTCAGACAGACACCGGCGAGCGCGCCGGTCAGCCAGGGATCGTAGCCGGCGTGAACCCGCTCGTCGGTGGCCGCGTGCAGCCGTAGGCCCAGACGGGCCGCGGCCCGCACGAGGAAGGGGCCCGCGTTGCCCATGGGCTCGATCACCATCACGCCGGTCGGCTCCGGCTCGTCGCTGCTTTCCACGTCACCCAGTGGACCGGTCCCGACGGCGCACCGTCCATCGGGCTGTCCTCTGAAACCAACTCGCTGATGACAGCGCCGAGTTGGCGGAAGCCACAACGATGACGCCCCGTCGACGTGGGGGAGTAAAGCGGCGACGGTGGGCCGTGTCCTCGCCGGCACACCCCTGGGCGGGACCGCGATCGCCCCGTACGCCTGGGAACGCCTCGAAGCCGACCCCACCCCCGGCCCGCTCGGAGCCGTCCACTTCACCGGTTCCGGCCCGCCTGGTCCTCAGGACGTCGGCCTGGGGGGATCTCGACTGTGGCCAGAACGAAGAGGTTAAAGAGGGGTGTTGCGCTGGATATCAGCGCAAAACCGATGAGCGGGTGAAGTGGGGCGAGATGGGGCGTTCAGGTGCAGATAGTGCCCCCATCGGCGTTCGGAAGCTGTCAGTCCCCCTCGATGTGACTTTCCCCATTGCGCCGTCCGACCGGCCCCGTGAGTCTCTCGTGGAACACGTGTCCGAAGAACCGTTATCCCGGGCCCGCCGATCGATCTCCCAGGTATCGGACAGCATCGTTCGGCGTCGAGGACAGGGAAGTTTTTGATGAGTACAGAGCGCACGAGGGAGTCGGCGGCACTGGTGATCGCTGCCGGAAGCGGCGATCCGGAGGCTCAGGACGCCCTGGTCAGCGCCTACCTCCCGCTGGTCTACAACGTCGTGGGGCGGGCCCTGAACGGCTCGGTCGACGTCGACGACGTCGTGCAGGACACGATGC
Organism: Streptomyces sp. NPDC057623; assembly: GCF_042800355.1. Classification (NCBI taxonomy): domain Bacteria; kingdom Bacillati; phylum Actinomycetota; class Actinomycetes; order Kitasatosporales; family Streptomycetaceae; genus Streptomyces; species Streptomyces sp. NPDC057623. The sequence goes on along the minus strand of NZ_JBHVGZ010000009.1, from coordinate 184,357 downwards.
TCCGTGCCCTGGACGCGCTGGGCGGTCTGCGCAGCCCCGAGAGCTTCCGCTCCTGGCTCGTGGCGATCGCGATGAACCAGGTCCGGGCGCACTGGCGGGACCGGCAGTCCGCCCCCGGCGCCGTCGAGGAGGCCGAGGATCTCGCGGATCCGGGCGCCGACTTCGTGGACCTCACCATGGTGCGGCTCCAGCTGTCCGGCCAGCGCCGGGAGACCGCACGCGCGACGCGCTGGCTGGAGCCGGACGACCGAGGGCTGTTGTCGCTCTGGTGGCTGGAGTGCGCCGGTGAGCTGACCCGGGCCGAGGTGGCCGCGGCCCTGGAGCTGTCGCCGCAGCACACGGCGGTCCGGGCGCAGCGGATGAAGGCGCAGCTGGAGGCTGCCCGGGTCGTGGTGCGGGCGCTCGACGCACGGCCGCGATGCGCGGAACTTCAGGGCGCGCTGGCCTCCTGGGACGGCCGGCCCTCCGCGCTGTGGCGCAAGCGAATAGCCCGGCATGCCCGTGGTTGCGGGCATTGCTCCGGTTTGTGGAGCGGGTTGATGCCTGCCGAGGGACTGCTGGCCGGTCTCGCACTGGTCGCCGCGACACCCGCCCTGCTGGACAGCGTGCTGTCCGCCACCGGCGGGATGGCTCTGGCCGCATCGGCGTCCCGGTCGGCCGCCTCGCCAGGCCGCGGCGGCTCGGGCCCCGGATCCGGACACCGCGGCGGACAGGGCCGCGCGGCCGCCCGCGGTGAGGCGCGCCGGCGCCGACGCAACCGGCGCCGAGCCGTCGGCGGTGCCGTCGTGGCGGCCTGTGTGGCGGGCGGCGGCCTCTGGTACTTCGACACGGAGCCCGGCACCGGGACCGAGGAGGCCGCCGCCTCGCGGACCGCCGCCGCGCCCGCCGTGGAGATCTCGGAACCCAGTCCCGTCGAGACCTCCCCGACAGCCTCGAAGTCCCCGTCGCCGTCCGCCTCGCCCTCGAAGAAGGCGACCCCCTCCAAGTCCCCGCGCCCGACCAGGAAGAGTGTGCCGGCGCCCCGGCCGTCCACACCGCCGCCCACGCGGACCGCCTCCAGCACCCCGCGGACACAGGCGGCCCCGACGGGTGACGTGGCGCAGGTGGTCGCGCTGGTGAACAAGGAGCGGTCGGCCGCCGGATGCGGCCCGGTCTCGGAGGACCCGCTGCTCGACAAGGCCGCGCTGGGCCACTCCGAGGACATGGACGCCCGCGACTTCTTCGACCACACCAACCCGGACGGCGCCGATCCCGGGCAGCGCATCACCGCCGCGGGCTACACCTGGTCCACGTACGGGGAGAACATCGCCATGGGCCAGCAGACGCCGGAGGCGGTGATGGAGTCCTGGATGAACAGCCCCGGCCACCGCGCCAACATCCTCAACTGCTCGTTCAAGGACATCGGCGTGGGCGTCCACAAGGCTTCCGGCGGCCCATGGTGGACCCAGAACTTCGGCGCGAAGCAGTGAGCGGGACGGCCCCGACGTACTGTCCGGCCCCGGGGGCCCGTCACAGCATGACGTGCTTGACCTGCGTGTAGTCGAGCAGTCCGGTGAGCGAGAGATCGCTGCCGTAGCCGGAATGGCCGACGCCGCCGTGCGGCATCTCCGACACCGTCGTGCCGTGGGTGTTGACCCAGACGATGCCGGTCCGCAGCGCGCGGCTGGCCCGCATGGCCCGGTCGTGGTCACGGGTCCAGACACTCGCGGCGAGGCCCTGGGTGACGCCGTTGGCCAGGTGGAACGCCTCGGACTCGTCGACGAAGGGCTGGACGGTGACGACCGGACCGAACACCTCGCTCCGTACGATCTCGTCCTCCTGCCGCGCCCCGGCCACCACCGTGGCCCGGTGGAAGTAGCCCGGCCGGTCCAGGGCCACGCCCCCCGTGACGACCTCGGCATGGTCCGGCAGCCGCTCCAACAGGCCGCGTACGTTGGCGAGTTGGGCGGCGTTGGCGAGCGGGCCGAAGTCGGCGTACTCGTCGTCCGGGGCGCCGGGCCGCAGCCGGGCGGCCCGCTCGGCGTAGCGGTCCAGGAACCTGTCGTGGATCCGCCGGTCGACCAGGATCCTGGTCGCGGCCGTGCAGTCCTGGCCCGCGTTGTAGAAGGACAGCGACGACAACTGCTCGACCGCGTCGTCGAGATCGGCGTCCGTGTGGATCAACACCGGTGCGTTGCCGCCGAGTTCCAGGTGCAGGCGCTTGAGGTCGGCGGCCGCGGCGGCGGCGATCTCCTGCCCCGCGCGGACACTTCCGGTGACGGCCACCAGCCGCACGTGCGGGTGGGCGACGAGGGACCGCCCGGTGTCGCGGTCGCCGCACACGACGTTGAGCACGCCGGGCGGCAGATGCTCGGAGGCGAGCCGGGCCAGGAGCGCGGCCGACGACGGTGTCGTGTCGGACGGCTTCAGGACCACCGTGTTGCCGGCGGCCAGAGCGGGGGCCACCTTCCACACGGCCATCATCAACGGGTAGTTCCACGGGGTGATCTGGGCGCAGACCCCGACCGGCTCGCGCCGCTGCACGGAGGTACGGCCCGGCGTGTACTCGGCGGCGGCGGCGCCCGGAAGGTTGCGAGCCGCCCCCGCGAAGTACCGCAACACGTCCACGACCGCCGGCAGTTCGTCCGCGAGGAACGAGGCGCGCGGCTTGCCCGTGTCGGCCACCTCGGCGCTCGCCACCGCGCCGGCCTCCCGTTCCAGGGCGTCGGCGATGCGCAGCAACGCGGTCTGCCGCCGCGCCGGAGTCGTCTGCGACCAGCCGGGGAAGGCCACCTCGGCGGACCGGCAGGCCGCGTCCACGTCCTGGGGGCCGGAGCACGGGGCCGTGCCGTGCGGAAGGCCGGTGGCCGGGTCGACCAGCGTCAGCGTGGCGCCGGAGGCGGCCGGTACCTCCTTGCCGTCGATGTGGTTGAGGACGGTCGTCGTGATGCGCTCGGTGTCAGCCACGGCGCAGCGCCTCCTCGGCGGCGGCGCGACCCGTACGGACGGCGCCCTCCATGTATCCGGCGACCCACTGGTCGGATCCGCAGACGTAGAACGGCGGTTCATGCGTGCCGTGCAGCGGACCGACCGCCATGACCTCGCCCGGCGGCCACTGGGTGACATAGCCCTGGGTCCACGGGTCCGTGCCCCACAGCCGCAGATGGCAGGCGCTCGGCCGGAGCGCCTCGGCACCGAACATGCCGGCCATCTCGGCGAGCAGCTCGGGGGTGCGCAGGTGGGGCGGGGTGCCGAGCAGGACGCCGTACCGCTCGGGCGGAATCAGTGCCGACAGGACGCCTTCGTTCTGCGGCCAGGTGCTGCCCAGCACTCCCTCGGCCTCGGACAGGCCGTTAAGACCGGCGTCCCGCCAGAAGGGCCGGTCGTAGACGGCGGCGAACTTCGCGGCCGTGGCGTGGCGTTGGCGGTGCAGGGAGGCGAGCCGGGCCTCGCTGACGCCGCTGACGGCGACGGACCGCAGGGGGCCCACCGGGAGGGCGCTCACCACGGCCGTCGCGGTGAGGACCTCGCCGGTGACCAGGCGCACGGTGCAGCGGCCGGGCCGTATGTCCAGGGCGGCGACGGGGGAGCCGAGCCGGACGCGCGGGCCGAGTTCGCGGCCCATGACCTCGGCGAGCGTGGCCGATCCGTCCGCCAGCCGCAGCCCCTCCCAGTCCTCGTAGTCGTAGTCGCCCGTGCCCGAGCCGGGTACGGCCGCGTTCTTGCGGAGCGCGGCCAGGAGAGAGATCCGCTCGTAGGAGCCGCCGGCCAGGGCGAGTTGGCCGATGTCCCACAGACGGACCACGGCGGGCGTGGCCTGCCGGGAACGCAGCCAGTCGGCCACCGACAGCCGGTCCAGGGCAGCGGCATCCGGATGCGACCACGGATCGTCGGGGTCGACCTTGGCGGTCAGGGCGGAGAACTCCGCGCCCAGGCGCTCGTGCAGCGCCGCGTCACCGGGGCCGAACCAGTGCGGCGGCTCACCGGCCGAGCGGCCCTCGGCAGTGGCACGGGTCATGCGGCCGGGCTCGGCGACATAGCTGGGGACCAGCTCCAGGCCGAGTTCCCCGGCGAGTCGGAGGTAGGCGGTGTGGCCGTGTCCGACCACTTCACCGCCCAGCTGGACGGTACGGCCGTCGGGTGTACGGGTCTGCTCGACCCGGCCGCCGACGCGGTCCCGGGCCTCCAGGACGAGCACGTCGGTGCCGGCGGCGGCCAGGTCCCGGGCGGCGGAGAGCCCGGCGAGACCGGCGCCGAGCACGATCACGTCGTGATGCATGGGTTTCGCTTTCTTCAGTGAGGGTGCTCAGGCCAGGACCAGACAGTGCTCGGGCCGCCACCCGAACTCCACCGTCTCGCCGCCGCACCACCGGTCCTCCATGCGCGCACGGGCCGTGTTCTGCTCCAGCACCGACAGGGTGACGCCCGGGGCGAGCTCGATCAGATAGGTCGTGGTCGGACCGCTGTATACGGTCTCGCGGATCACGCCGCTCAGCATCCGCATGCCCGGCTCGAAGTCCGACAGCCAGATCTTCTCGGGGCGCACGGACACGCTGACCGCGGTGCCGTCCGCGATCTCGGAACGGGGACCGACGGGCAGGGCGGGCCCCTTCTCCAGGGCCACCTCACCGTCCCGGTAGGTGCCGGTCATCAGGTTGGAGGTGCCCATGAAGGAGGCGACGAAGCTGGTGGCGGGGTGCTCGTAGATGTCCTCCGGTGTGCCGCACTGCTCGATGCGCCCCGCGTTCATCACCGCGATCCGGTCGGACATGGTCAGCGCCTCGTCCTGGTCGTGGGTGACGAAGACGAAGGTGATGCCGACCTCGCGCTGGATCTGCTTCAGCTCCACCTGCATCTGCCGGCGCAGCTTCAGGTCGAGGGCGGCCAGCGGCTCGTCGAGGAGGAGTACGGCGGGACGGTTGACCAGCGCGCGGGCGAGGGCGACGCGCTGCCGCTGGCCGCCGGAGAGGGTACGCGGGCTGCGGTCGGCGAACCCGGCGAGCTGGACCAGCTCCAGCATCTCGCCGACGCGCTGACGTGTCTCGGCCTTGGCGACGCCCTTGCGCTTGAGGCCGAAGGCCACGTTGTCGGCGATGCTCAGATGGTCGAAGAGGGCGTAGCTCTGGAAGACCGTGTTGACGTTGCGCTTGTTCGGCGGCAGGTCGGTCACGTCCTCACCGGCGAGCAGCACCGAACCCTCGGTGGGGTCGCTGAACCCGCCGATCATGCGCAGCGTGGTGGTCTTGCCGCAGCCGGAGGGGCCCAGCAGGGAGAAGAAGTGGCCGCTGTCGATGTCGAGGTCGAGACGGTGGACGGCGTAGGAGTCGCCGAACTGCTTGGAGACGCCGTCGAGCCGGACGGCGGGGGTCGCGTCCATGGATCACTTCCCGGAGAGGAGGTCGAGGCCGCCGCGGCGGCCGAAGAGGCGCGGGATGAACAGGGCCAGGGCGATCAGCGCGATGGAACCGGCGAGCATCAGCGTGCCGACCGCGTTGATGGTGGGCTGCACCCCGAAGCGGATCGCGGAGTAGATGCGCACCGACAGGGGCTGGGGGTCGACGCCGGTGGTGAAGTAGGCGAGCACGAAGTCGTCGAAGACCAGCGCGAAGATCAGGACGGCACTCGCCAGTACGGCGGGCAGGAGCGCCGGCAGGGTCACCAGCCGGACCGCCTGCCAGCGGGTGGCGCCGAGGTCCATCGCGGCCTCCTCCACCTCCGGGTTCAGTGCGGCGACCCGGGAACGGAGGATGACCGTGACGTAGGAGATGGAGAAGGTGATCTCGGCGAGCATCACCGTGCCGGTGGACAGCGGCACTCCCAGCCCCTTGAACAGCAGCATCGAGGCCACACCGGTGACGATCTCCGGCGTGATGAGCGGCACGAGCATGATGAGCCCGGCCAGCGAGCCCAGCCGGGTACGGCACCGCACCAGGCCGAGCGCGAGCGCCACCCCGAGCACGACCGAACCCGCCATCGCCACCAGGGAGATCCGCAGACTGGTGGTGAGGGACGCGAGGAGGACGTCGTCCTGGGCGAAGGCGCGGTACCAGCGCAGGCTGAACCCGTCGAACACGGTCAGCGACTTCTGGGAGTTGAAGGAGAACAGCGCCACGACGGCGATCGGCAGGTACAGGAGCGCGAAGAACAGCCCGGTGACCGCGACGAGGACGCGGGGCCTGCGGTGGGCGCGGCCGCGCCGGGTGCGGCCGCGGCCGGCGGGAGCGGAAGGGGCGGTGGTCGTGGGCGGACGGAGCAGGGTCATCGGCGGGCCTCCGCGTCGTCCTTGCGGGTACGCCGCAGATAGCCGAGCATCCCGATCAGCAGGACCAGCATCAGCAGCATCGTGAGCGCGGAGCCCAGCGGCCAGTTCTGGCCCTGGAAGAACTTGTCCTGGACGAGGTTGCCGATCATGATCTGGTCCGGGCCTCCCATGAGCTGTGCGCTGACGAAGTCGCCCATCGCGGGCAGGAAGACCAGGACGAGCCCGGCCGCCGCGCCCTGCCTCGTCGCGGGCAGGGTGACGAAGAAGAAGGTGCGGACCGGGCCGCCGTACAGGTCGCGGCCGGCCTCGATGAGGGAGACGTCGAGGCGTTCCAGGGCCGCGTACAGCGGGATGATCATGAAGACGACGAAGCCGTAGACGAGGCCCGCGACCACGCCGAAGCCGCTGTTGAGGATCTTCGTGCCGCCGTCGGCGACACCCACCGCGCGCAGGGCGCGCAGCACGGGTCCGTCGTCGGAGAGGACCACCGACCAGCCGTACATCCGCACCAGGTAGTTGGCGAAGAACGGCACCACGATCGCGGCGATCAGCGCGTGCTTGTACCGCCCGCCGTGCAGCGCGATGGTGTACGCCACCGGATAGGCGATCAGCAGACAGATCACGCAGGTCAGCAGGGCGTAGCCGAGGGAGCGGGCCAGGACCTCGGTGTAGGCGGGATCGGCGAGGGCACGTACGGCGGAGAGGTCGAAGCCGAAGCGCGGGTTGCCCAGCTGGTCGGTGGTGCCGACGGCGAGGACGGCGACGAGGACCAGCGAGGCGATCAGGAAGCCGGTCATCCACAGGGTGCCCGGCAGCATCAGCCACAGCCACATCCGGTTGCCCGAGGTGTCCCGGCGCCGGGTGCGTGAGGAGGGGCGGAGCAGTGCCATGGGTCAGCCCGCCTTCACATGGGTCCAGGCGGTGTCGCGGGCGTCCTCCGCCGCGCGGTCGCCGTTGCGGAAGAACAGGTCCGCCTTCAGGTCGGCCTCGGTGACCAGACACTCGGGGAAGGGCTCGACCAGATCGGCGTAGACCTTCTCGGAGCCCGCGACCGGCATCGGATAGCCGATGTACTCGATGTTCTTCTTCACGTTCTCCGGCCGCAGCATGTAGTCGATGAACAGCATCGCGGTGCCGGGGTGGGGCGCGTTCCAGGGGATGGCGTAGCAGTCGGAGTTGACCGGCGTGCCCTCCTTGGGGGCCTGGAAGCCGAACACGGACGGGTCCTTGGCCTGGTAGAGCATGGCGGCCATGTCGCCGCTCCACGCCTGCTGGATGACCGCGTTGCCGTTGAGGAGGTTGTTGTAGCTGTCGCTGGAGAAGCCGCGCAGCCGCGGTCGCAGGGTGCCCATCAGCGAGGTGATCCGGTCGAGATCACCGGTGTCACCGGTACTGACGTCGAGGCCGAGCGCGAGGGCGCCCATGCCGAGCACCTCGTCGCGGTCGTCCAGCAGGAAGACCTTCCCCCTGGCCCGGTCGTTCCACAGGTCCCGCCAGGAGTCGGTGAGCTCACCGATCCTGTCGCGGCGCCAGCCGATGCCGGTCTTGTACGCGGTGAAGGGGATCGTGTGCGCGGAGCCGGGGTCGTACCAGGGGTCGGCGAAGTAGTCGTACGTCCCGAACACGGCCTGGGAGTTGGCGAGTTGGGAGTGGTCGATACGGCGCAGCCGGCCACCGCGGACCAGGCGCTGGGCCCATTTGGCCGAGGGGAAGACGATGTCGTAGCGGTTGCCGGCGTTGAGCTTGGCGACCATGCCCTCCATCGAGTCGAAGTTCGACTGGATGACCTTGACGCCGTACTCCTTCTCGAAGCCCTTGAACACGGCCGGGTCGACGAAGTCGGCCCAGTTGAAATAGACGAGATCGCCGTCGACGCGCGCCTTGACCGGGGCGAGCTGTTTCGCGTCGGGCGCTTTGGCGGGCATGAACCCGCAGCCGCCGGCCGCGGCGCCCAGCAGGCCGCAGGCGCCCGCCCGCAGCACGGCGCGACGGGACGGCGGTGGTACCTCGGGGGACATGAAGCGTCCTCTCCGTCGAGGAACGGCACAAGTCCAGGGCGGGACCGGCTGGTCGGCTCACCGAGGGCCCTGATTCCGCGGTGATGACCGGTCTGGGGAGGTGCGTGCGCGCGTCAGAGGGCGCGGGGTAAGGCCGACGGGAGGCGTACGGCGGCGGCGTCGTGCGGGTGCGACGGACGCGTGGTGCGCGCGGTGCAGCTGGTGCGCGCGGTGCTGAAGGGGGTCACGTGGCGTCTCCCTCCAGGTCCCGGCGGACCCGGCGGGCGAACCAGCCGACGGCGGCCTCGCGCTGCGACAGCGGGCCCGGCTCGAACCCGGGGGTGCGCATGCCGGCCTGGACGCGCTCCACCAGCTCGGCGTCCTCGTCGTTGGTCTCCCAGCCGATGTGGATGTTGAGCCGCCGGGCCAGCCGGGTGCGCAGGCTCTCCCCGGTCCGGGTGTAGAAGCCGCCGGGGATCGCCGCCCGGTCCTGGGCGGTGGGCAGGGCGGTCCACGCGAGCACGTGGTCAGGGTAGAAGTCGATGAGCGTGTTCGGGTAGATCACGGCGTACCGCCACACCCGCCGGTCGTCCTCGGCCAGCCCCGGCATGGGGGTCGCCAGCCGCTGGTAGAGCCGCTCGGTCCAGTTCGAGGAGGGCTTGTCGCGCAGCGGCGACTCGAACAGGACGTAGTTCTCCTGCACGTCCACCGTGTACGCCTGGTAGTCGAGCAGTCGCATGAGCGCCGGGTGGGCGACCGGGACGTGGTAGCCCTCCAGATAGTTGTCGACGATCACCTTCCAGTTGGCGTTCTGCTCCTCGCCGCCCGCCGCGTCGTGGATGCGGTGCCTGCCGACGGGCACGAGGTCCGGCCCGGCGTAGCGGCCGACGGCCTCGGCGAGCCCGGCGCAGGTCTCGGCGAGGGGCGTCGCCTCCAGGTCGAGGTTGACGAAGACGAAGCCGAGGAACGACTCGACATTGACCGGGTGCAGTCCGAGCCTGGGCTTGTCCAGGCAGGGGATCCGGCGTGCCTCGGGGGCGCCGACCAGCCGTCCGTCCAGCTTGTAGGTCCAGCCGTGGTACGGGCAGCGGATCGCCTTGCCCGAGGGCTCGGGCCCGTTGACCAGGCGGGTGCCGCGGTGCCGGCAGACGTTGAGGTGGGCGGCGAGGCCGCCGTCCTCGGTGCGGACGACCAGCACCTCCCGGCCGGCGGCGGTGGCGGTCAGCCGGGCCCCTGGGCCGGGGAGGTCGGATTCGTGGCAGACGAGCTGCCAGGACCTGGCGAAGATCCGGTCGGTCTCGGCGTCCGCGATGGCCGGATCCGTGTAGTAGCGGGCGGGCAGCGCTTCGCCGGGGTGCTCGGGGGGTGGCGTCGGTGGGGCGGGGGAGACGATGCCGGGTGCCCGGGTCGTCGAGGGGTTCATGGGTCCTCCTCCGCGCCGCTGCGGCGGCGATGGGCGGTGAGGGGATCGGCCGGAGGGGGCAGGTGCGGCGTGCGGACCTGCTGCGATCCAGCTGACTGATTGGTTAGTCAGACTGGGGTGGTCGCGGCGTCAAGTCAAGACTTGTGGGCTGACTGATTAGTTAGTTAGTCTCGTGGCAGGTGAACGGCCCGGGCCCGCAGACGGATGCCCGGAAGCGTTTCACCAGCCCGCGGGCCCTCGGTCCGCGCCAGTCCGCGCCACGTCGGGTGACCGGATCCGGACACCCCGCCCAGCTCCCCGCCCCTCGCTGCACCGCGCCGGAGCATCCCCGTCCCACGTCATCGCCGCGCCACTCCGCTCTCCGGACCACCCGGAGCCGGAGCGACCCCGGAGGCACGCATGAGCGCTCGCCGCAGTCTCGTATGGCTCGGCCTCACGCCGGAGCCCGAACAGGAACTGCCCACCGCGGTGGCCGCCCTGCGCGCCCCGGAGGACGGCCGCCCGCTGTCGGCCCTCGTCAGCGCCGAGCGCCGTCGCGTCGAGCGGCTGGTGCTGCGCGGCACGCAGCGCGGGTGGCTGCGCTACCTGGGCGAGGTCACCGACCTGGTCGTCGACGCGGCGGGATCCCGCGGCACCGACCCGGGGGCGGCGCTGCTGGCCGGCGAGGTGGTCCTCGATCACCACCGCATGCTGATCGGCCTGCCCGGCGCGGGCTACGGGCGCACCGCCGGGCAGCGCCGGGACCTTGAGCGGGCGCTGGCCCGCCTGAGGACGCGCCCCGCATCCGCACTCGACGGCCGCACCGAGCCCAGGAGCACCGTATGACCGGCGTGTTCTCTCTCCTCCCCGAACTCCGCGGAGCGGAGCACGGTCTGCTCCTCGCGCCGCTCGGCGATGACGAGGGCGAGGACATCGCCAGGTACCTCGCCGTCGGCGGCTACGCGCCGCTGGTCGCGCCCGGCCGGTTGCTCGACCGGATCGCCGCCGTGGGACTGCGCGGCCGGGGCGGGGCCGGATTCCCCGCCGCGGTCAAGATCCGTGCCGTCCGCGACGCACCGGGCCCACGCGTCGTCGTCGCCAACGGCGAGGAGGGCGAGCCCGGCTCCGTGAAGGACCGCTGGCTGCTCCGGCACCGACCCCATACGGTCCTGGACGGGCTCCGGCTGGCCGCGGCCATGACCGGTGCCGAGCGCGGGTGCGTGTACCTCTCCGACGCGCACGCGGAGCGGGCCGTGCGGCGGGCGCTCGCCGAGTGTTCCCTCGACCTGCGCATCGACGTCGTACGGACGGAGCACACCTATGTCGCGGGGGAGGAGAGCGCGGTCGTCCGACGTATCGACGGCGGCCCGGCCCTGCCCACGGCGAAGCCCCCGCGTCCGTTCGAGCGCGGTGTCGGCGGCGCGCCCACCCTGGTCGCCAACGTGGAGACGCTGGCCCGTATCGCGCTGATGTACTCGCGTCCCGACGTGGCGGACGCCGTCGCGGGGACCCACCTGGTGACCCTCTCCGGTGCCGGTGCCGGTGCCGGTGCCGGTGCCGCGCTGGTCGAGGTGCCCGCCGGTACGCATCTCAAGGTCCTCGCCGACCTGTGCGGACACGGTACGGCCGACGCTGTCGTGCTGGGCGGACTGTTCGGCGGGCTGTACGGCGAGGGCTGGACCGACCTGCCACTCGACCACGATCGTCTGCTCGCGGCCGGAGGAGCGCTCGGCTGCGGGGCACTGCACTTCCTGCGCCCCGAGGACTGCCCGGTCGCCGTGGCCACCGAGGCCGTCGCCTATCTCGCCGCGCAGAGCGCCCGGCAGTGCGGCGTGTGCGTCTCCGGCACCAGGGCGCTGGCCGGAACCCTTGAGTCCGTCGGATGCGGCGAGGCGGGCCACGAGGCCGTCGACAAGCTGCACCGCTGGTCGCGGCAGTTGCCCGGTCGAGGCGCCTGCGGGCTGCTCGACGCCGCCGCCCGCATCGTGGGCACGCTCCTCGCCCACTTCCCCGACCGGATCGACGCCCACCGTCGCGCCGGCTGCCCCGCCTGCGAAGGCGACGCACCGGAGGACGGACGCCGATTCACGGTGCCGGTGCCCTGAGCCGCAGCCCGGCCCCCTCCCCGTATCCCGCCCCTTCCCGCACCCGCACTCCGCCGCGCTGAAAGGACCTGCCATGAAACTCCTGCTGGACTCCACCCGCTGCCAGGGCTACGGCCTCTGCCAGGAACCCGCACCCGAGCTGATCGACCTCGACGAGTGGGGCTACGCACAGGTCCGCGTGACCGACGTGGCGAAGGGCGACGAGGCCGCCGCCGAGGCCGCCGTCGCCGCCTGCCCCAACTCCGCGCTGCGGCTGGGGAAGTGACATGGGACGCGATCTGACCGCCCTCTTCGACCCCGTCTCCGTCGCCGTCGTCGGGGCGAGTGACGACCCGGCCAAGTACGGCCATGCGATAGCCGCCCAGGCCATCCGCGCGGGCGGCCGCCGCCCCGTCCACCTGGTCAACCGCCGCGGCGGCACGGTGCTCGGCCGAACCGTGGCTCCCAGCCTGAGCGCGATCGGCGAACCCGTCGACCTGGCGGTGGTCTCCGTGCCCGCCGCCGGGTTCGAGGACGCCGTCGACGAGGCCCTGCGGTGCGGGGCGCGGGCGATCGTGGCGATCACCGCCGGCTTCGCCGAGACCGGCGACGCGGGGCGCACCCGGCAGCAGGCCGTCGCCGAACGCGTCCGCGCCGCCGGTGCCGTGATGGTCGGGCCCAACTGCCTGGGCATCGCCGACAACACGACCGACCTCTTCCTGGCCTCCGACACCTTCACCCCCGGCGGCGTCGCGCTGCTCAGCCAGAGCGGCAACCTCGCCCTCGAACTCCAGCTCCGCTTCGCCCCGCACGGACTCGGCTTCTCCCGCTTCGTCTCGCTCGGCAACCAGGCCGACGTCACCCTCGTCGACCTGCTCGCCGACTGTGCCCGGCACGAGGGCACCCGGGCCATCGCCGTCTACGCCGAGGACTTCGGCGACGGACGTGCCTTCGCCGAGGCCGCCGCCGACGCCGGGAAGCCCGTGGTGCTGCTCACCGCCGGACGCGGCGACGCCTCCGCGCGCAGCGCCCAGTCGCACACCGGGGCGCTGACCACCTCGGCCGACGTCGTGACCGCGGCATGCCGGGACGCCGGGGTGGAACTCGTCGCCACACCCCGCGAACTCACCGTCGCCGTCGCCGCGTTGAGCGGAGCAAGGCGCGCCTCGGGACGCAGGGTCGCCGTACTCACCGACGGCGGCGGCCACGGCGTCGTAGCCGCCGACGCCGTCGAGTCGGCCGGCCTGGCCGTGCCCGAACTCCACGAGCCCACGCGGCGACGGCTGCGGGAGGCGCTGTGGGAGCAGTCAGCCGTCGCCAACCCGGTGGACCTCGCCGGGATGGGCGAGCAGGACCCCGGCTCCTACGCGCAGACCGTCGCCGCGCTGCTGGCGGCCGAGGAGGTCGACGCCGTGCTGATGACCGGCTACTTCGGCGGCTACGCGGCGGCGGAGGGCGGGCTCGGCGGGGGCGGTACGGCGCTGGCGAACGGGGAGCAGGAGGCCGCTCGCCTCATCGCCGCCCGGCATCGCGCCACCGCGAAGCCGCTCGTGGTGCAGTCCATGTACCCCGAGTCCCCGAGCTGCCGTACGCTCGCCGCCGCCGGCGTACCGGTCTTCGCCGCCACCGAGGACGCCGCGCGCGCCCTCGCCGCGACGGCACCCGGCGGACAGCGCGCGGGCGTGACACCGCTTCCCAGTCCCGGGGCCCCGTTGCCGGAGAGCGGCTACATGGAGACCCGCCGGGCCCTGGAAGCGGCAGGACTCGTCTTCCCCGCCGCCCGCGAGATCCATGACGAGGCCGAACTGCTCGCCGCAGCCGAGGAGTTCAGCGGACCGTACGTCCTCAAGGCCCTGCACCTGCTCCACAAGTCCGACGCCGGAGGAGTGGCGCTGGGGCCGGCAGGCCGGGACGAACTGCTCGCCGCCTTCCGCGAGATGCACTCCCGGCTCGGCGCCCCCGCCTACTCCGTGGAGGCCATGGCGGACCTGACCGACGGGATCGAACTGATCGTCGGCGTCAACCAGGACCCCCGCTTCGGCCCCGTCGCCATGGTGGGCCTGGGCGGAGTGCTGGCGGAGGCCCTGCACGACGTCGCCTTCACCCTCGCCCCCGTCTCCGCCGAACGGGCCGTGAGCCTGCTGCGCGGACTGCGCACCGCCGCCCTGCTCGACGGAGTGCGGGGCAAGCCGCCCGTCGACGTCGACGCAGCCGCGAAGGCCGTCGAGACGATCACCGGGTTCGCCGCCGCCCACCCGGAGATCGCCGAACTGGAGGTCAACCCCCTTCTCGTACGCCCCCAGGGAGTGCTCGCCCTCGACTCCCGGGCCGTACTCGCCTGACCCGCCCCGTCCGCCGTCCCCCGACCGAAGAGGCTCTCATGGACATGCGCTACACCCCCGAACAGGCCGACCTGAAGCGTCGCGCCGCCGACTACGCACGGCTGCTCATGCGGTACGAGGACCAGTCCGAGCAGGCCGGCGGCCCCCTCCCGCAGCAGCTGGTGACCGAACTGACCCGGGCCGCCATGGACGCCGGCGTCTACGCCATCAACATGCCCGTCGAGTGGGGCGGAGCCGGACTCAGCCTGCTCGACCAGGTCATCGTCGAGGAGGAGTTCGGCAAGGTCACCAACTGCCTCTGGGACATTCCCTGGCGGCCCGCCAACGTCCTGGCCCACGGCGACGAGCGGCAGCGGGAGAAGTACCTGCTGCCCGTGATCCGCGCGGAGAAGTTCGACGCGTTCGCCGTGACCGAGCCGGGCGCCGGGTCCGACCCGTCCTCGGGCACCTCCACGGCCACCCGTACGGACGGCGGTTGGCTGCTCAACGGGGAGAAGTGGTTCGTCACCTGCGGCGACATAGCCGACTTCCTGCTGGTGCAGGCGGACGCGGGCCCCGAGCGGCTGCCCACGCTGTTCTTCGTGGACCGGGCGGCTCCCGGCGTCGAGATGACCCGGGTCCCGCACTTCATGCACTCCGCGGTCAACGGGCACCCCGAGTTCACCTTCACCGACGCCTTCGTGGCCGACGAGGACGTCCTCGGCGGCGTCGGCAACGGCTACGAACTCACCAAGGAATGGTTCACCGACGAACGCCTGATGATCGCGGCCCGTACGGTCGGCGCCGCCGAGCGCGCCCTCCAGCTCGCCCGTGACTGGGCCGTGGAGCGGGAGCAGTTCGGGGCTCCCATCGCCTCGTACCAGCTGATCCAGGGCATGCTCGCGGACTGCGCCGTGGACATCGCCGTCAACCGGGCCTACACCCACCAGGTCGCCTGGGAGGCCGACCAGCCGGGCACCGACCGCAAGACGCTGCACGCCAAGGCCTCCACGGCCAAGCTCGCCGCCAGCGAGGCCGCGGGGCGGGTCGCCGACCGCTGTCTCCAGATCTTCGGCGGCCGCGGCTACGACCGCACCTACCCCGTCGAGCGCATGTACCGCGAGCTGCGCGTCGACCGGATCTGGGAGGGCACCTCCGAGATCCAGCGGCTGATCATCGCCAACGAACTGATCAAGCGCGGCACGCGCGCCCTTGCCCTGCCCATGCACTGACACCCCCGATACCGGACAGCGAGGACTTCCATGGACTTCCGCCTCACCCCGCGCCAGGTTCAGCTCAAGGCCGACGCGCGCGCCCTCACCGACTTCATCGCCGCCTACGAGACCCAGTGCGAGGAGGACAACGGCCTGCCCGCCGACGCGCACGCCAAGATCCGCGACGCCGTCCTCGACGCCGGACTCCAGGCCGTCAACATGCCGGCCGAGTGGGGTGGTGCCGGACTCACCATCGCCGAACAGGCCACCGTCCAGGAGGAGTTGGGCCGCCTCACCGGCGCCCTGTGGGACATGGTCTGGCGGCCCGCCAACGCACTGCGCTTCTGCACCCCCGAGCAGCGCGAGCGCTTCCTCGTCCCGGTGATCAAGGGTGAGCGGCGCGACTGCTACGCCGTCACCGAGCCGGGCGCCGGTTCGGACCCGCAGAACCTCGCCACCACGGCGGCCAGGAACGACCAGGGCTGGGTGCTCGACGGCGAGAAGTGGTTCGTGACCGTCGGCGACCACGCCGACTTCATGATCGTGCTCGCGGCGGCGGGCCCGGAGCGCGCCCCCACCCTCTTCCTCGTCGACAAGGACACCCCCGGCATCGAGATGACCCGGGTCCCGCGCTGGATGCACACCTTCGTGTACGAGCACCCCGAGTTCACCTTCACCGACGTCCAGGTCGGCGAGGACGCCGTGCTCGGCGGCATCGGCGAGGGCTACGACATCACGCGCTCGTGGTTCACCGAGGAGCGCCTGATGATCGCGGCCCGCACCATCGGCGCGGCCGAGCGGGCGCTGGAGCTGTCCCGTGACTGGGCGGTGGAGCGGGAACAGTTCGGGGCGCCGATCTCCTCGTACCAGCTGATCCAGGGCATGCTCGCGGACTGCGCCGTGGACATCGCCGTCAACCGGGCCTACACCCACCAGGTCGCCTGGGAGATCGACCAGGCCTCGGCGGAGGACCGCAAGACCCTGCACGCCAAGGCGGCCATCGCCAAGCTCTCGGCGAGCGAGGCATCGGGCCGGGTGATCGACCGGTGCCTCCAGATCCACGGCGGTCGGGGCTACGACCGCTCGTACGCCGTCGAGCGGCTCTACCGCGAGCTGCGCGTGGACCGGATCTGGGAGGGCACCTCCGAGATCCAGCGGCTGATCATCGCGAACGAACTCGTCAAGCGCGGCACGGGAGTCCTGGACCTGCCCAGCGCCTGACCCGTACCGGCACAGACACCAGAGAGCGCGGACCAGAGAGGGAGACGGATGACCGACATCAAGCGCGTGGGAGTCGTCGGCTGCGGGCTGATGGGCGCCGGCATCGCCGAGGTCTGCGCACGGGCCGACGTACCGGTCACGGTCGTGGAGCGCGACGCGGAGGCGGCCCGGGCCGGCCGCCTCCCCGTCACCCGCTCTCTCGACCGGGCCACCGCCCACGGCAGGCTGAGCGACGAACGACGCGAGAGGGCCGAGTCCCTGATCACCGTCGTCCAGGAACTCGACGCCCTGCACGACCACGACCTGGTCGTCGAGGCGGTCGCCGAGGACGAGGCCCTCAAGGTCGACGTCTTCACCCGCCTCGACTCGGTGATCACCGGCGACCGCGCCATCCTGGCGACCAACACCTCCTCCATCCCGGTCATCAGGCTCGCCGCCGCGACCAGCTGTCCCGATCGCGTCGTCGGCGTGCACTTCTTCAACCCCGTACCGGTCCTGCGGCTCGTCGAACTCGTGCCGTCGCTCCTCACCTCGCCCGACACGGCGGCCCGCGCCGAGGACTTCGTGACCGGCACCCTCGGCAAGGAGGTGGTCCGGACCCGGGACAAGGCCGGCTTCGTCGTCAACGCGCTGCTCGTGCCCTATCTCCTGGCCGCCATCCGCATGGTGGAGTCGGGCAGCGCGACCGTCGAGGACGTCGACCGCGGCATGGTCCTCGGCTGCGCCCACCCGCTCGGCCCGCTCGCCCTCACCGACCTGATCGGCCTGGACACCACACGGGCCATCGCCGAGTCGCTGTACGCCGAGTTCCGCGAGCCGCAGTACTCGCCACCCCCGCTGCTGTCCCGGATGGTGGAGGCCGGTCTCCTCGGGCGGAAGTCCGGGCGGGGCTTCCATGTGTACGACGGACAGCCGCCACGCGAGACACCGGTACCGGCGGGGCGGCAGTGAGGGAAAATGGTCACGGCGTACGACCATCGAACATCGAACGAGGGGAGCCGCAGGGTGTCCACCAAGGTGCGCACGGCAGACACACGCGAGCGCATCCTGACCGCGGCGTGCGAGGTCATCGCCGACATCGGTTTCGAGAAGATCCGGATGCGCATGGTCGCCGAGCGGGCCGGTGTGTCGACGGCGCTGCTGCACTACCACTTCGACACGCGCGAGAAACTGTTCACCGAGGCGATGACCCACTCCTTCGCCAACACGGCCGTCGACGTCGAACGTGACGCGGAGACGGCGCCGGCGGCGGTCATCCTGGCCCGCATCGTGCGCAACCTGCTGCCGACCGACCCCGAGCTCCACCAGGACTGGCGGCTCTGGCAGGAACTGTGGGTGCGGGCGCTGCGCGACGAGACCACCCGGGTCTTCGCCGTGGACCTGTACGCCCAGCTGCACGCCTGGGTGGGGGACGCGGTACGGCGCGGTATCGCCTCCGGCGAGTTCACGCCGACCGACGTGGACGACCTCGCCACCCTCGTCCTGTCCCTCAGCGACGGCTACGGCATCCGCCTCATGCTGCGCGACCCGACGGTCACCCTCGACTCGGCGCTCACCTCCATCTGGCGCCATGTGTCCGCCGCGCTCGGCCTGCCGGGGACCGTGCCGACGGAGTGAGGGGCACGACCTCGCTGCCCGAGGCCACCTCCGCTCCCGCTCCCGCCCCCGCTCACTCCCACCCACGCTTCTCCTACCCGAATGGCTCAGTGACGCTGCGCCGGAGGAGGCGAGCGTGGGTGAGTGATGTGAGCGTGGTGGAAGGGATGCGCGTGCACTGGGCGACGAGGAGGCACGATGTCGGTGGGACGGGCAGAGGGCGGCACGGCGTGCGCTGACCCCGGGGGCGCCTTCGAGCAGGTGAGCGCCGTCGCCGACGCCGTCCTCTACGAGGGCTACCTGCTCTACCCCTACCGGCGGTCCTCGGCCAAGAACCGCGTCCGATGGCAGTTCGGGGTGCTCTTCCCCCGGGCCTGGGCGGAGGCGGACGGCCCTGTCGCCCCCGGCGTGTCCGGCTCCGCCGACTCCTGGTACCAGCGGACCGAGTGCCTGCTGCGGATCCGGCGGCCCGGCGCGGCCGTACGAGTGCGGCTGCGCTGCCTCCAGATGCAGCGCAAGCAGGTGGAAGAAGCCGGCCCGGACGGCGCGTTCCGGCCCGTCGAGTCGCTGCGGACCGACGACGGCACGGCACATCTGACCTTCGACGAGGCGGTACCGCGCGAGTTCGACGCCGTCGTCGCCTTGGAGGACCTCCTTCGGGGTGAACACACCGTGCCGGTGAGTGCGCCCGCCGGTGAGGACGTCGAGCCCCTGCCGGGAGGCGCCGGCCGGGTGGTGCGGCGCCGCGAGGAGGTGCGCGCCGGCGTCACCGTCGCCGCCGAGCAGCTCGCCGCGGACCTCTGCCGGCTCCGGGTGCGCACCACGAACACCGGCCCGGCGCCGGATCCGGGAACCTCCCGCGACGAGGCCCTGCGCCGAGCCCTCATCGCCACGCACACCCTCGTCGGCGGCGACGGCGCCGAGTTCGTCTCGCTGACCGACCCGCCCGCGGACCTGAAAGCCCATGCGGGCGCGTGCCGCAACGAGTTCACGTTCCCCGTCCTCGGCGGTGAGCCCCGCGAGCCCGGGGACCCCGCCGAACCCGACGCGGCGCACGTCCTGCTGTCCTCCCCGATCATCCTCCCCGACCACCCCCAGGTGGCCCCGGAGAGCCCCGGCGACCTCCACGACGCGGCGGAGATCGACGAGATCCTCACGCTGCGCACGATGCTGCTGACCGACGAGGAGAAGCAGGAGGCCCGCGCCACCGACCCGCGCGCCGCCGCGATCCTCGACCGGGTGGAGACCATGCCCCAGGAGGTCTTCGAACGGCTGCACGGCGCCGTCCGCTCCCTGGCGCCGGTCTCCTCGGCAAGGCCGGTGACGCCGGCCCCCGTCGACCGCCCGGCCTGGTGGCAGGAGGGCGCCGACGACGGGCTCTCCCCGTCGACGGACACGGTGCTCGTCGACGGCGTACCCCTCGGCGGCGGCAGTCGTGTACGGCTGCGCCCACGGGGCCGGGGCGCCGACGCCCAGGACATGTTCCTGGCCGGGCGGACCGCCGAGGTGGCGGCCGTCTTCCACGACGTGGACGGCAGCGTGCACCTCGCCGTCACCCTCGACGACGACCCCGCGGCCGAACTGCACTCCTGGTACGGCCGCTTCCACTACTTCCGGCCCGACGAGCTCGAGCCACTCGACCCACCGCAGCGGAGGCCGATGACATGACAACGCACAGCAGCACCGCCGAGGTCAGCGAAGAACCCGCCCGAGCCGAGGAACGGGAAGGCTTCGACGAGATCACCATCCTGTGGATCTCCGAGGGCATGAGCTGCGACGGCGACACCGTCTCCCTGACCGCCGCCGACCAGCCATCCATCGAGGACCTGGTGCTCGGTCTCATCCCGGGCCTGCCGAAGGTGAACCTGGTCAACAAGGTGCTCTCGCCGAGCCTGGGCGGCGAGGACTTCCTCGCTCCCTACCGGGCGGCCGTACGCGGTGAGCTGGCCCCGTTCATCCTCGTCATCGAGGGCTCGATCCCCAACCAGAACATCATCGAGGGCGACGGCTACTGGACGTCGTTCGGCAACGACCCGGAGACCGGCCAGCCGCAGACCCTGAACTGGTGGATCGACCAACTGGCCCCCAAGGCCTGGGCGGTGGTGGCCGCCGGCACCTGCGCCACCTTCGGCGGCATCCACGCCATGTCCGGCAACCCGACCGGCTGCATGGGCCTCGCCGACTACCTGGGCTGGGACTACCGGTCCCAGGGCGAGCTGCCCGTCGTCAACGTGCCCGGCTGCCCGATCCAGCCCGAGAACTTCATGGAGACCCTGGTCTGGGTCCTCTACCACGCGGCCGGTACCGCGCCCCCGCCCCCGCTGGACCACATGCTGCGCCCGCAGTGGCTGTTCGGGAGGACGGTCCACGAGGGCTGCGACCGCGGCTCGTACTACGAGCAGGCCAGCTTCGCCAAGGACTACAACTCGCCCAAGTGCCTGGTCAAGACGGGCTGTTGGGGGCCGGTGGTCAACTGCAACGTGCCCAAGCGCGGCTGGATGGCCGGGATCGGCGGCTGCCCGAACGTGGGCGGCATCTGCATCGGCTGCACGATGCCCGGCTTCCCCGACGCGTTCATGCCGTTCATGGACGAGCCCCCCGGCGGCACCCTGTCGTCCCTGGCCATCAAGCCGTACGGCGCCGTCATCCGCCGACTGCGCGGCATGACGAACGAGCTCGTCAACCACGAGCCCAGGTGGCGCCACAACAAGCGCAAGCTGACCAGCGGCTACAACCCGCGCTGGCGGCCCTGATGACGCCCGGCGCGCAGGCCCCGAAGCCACGCCGGCCGCGTCCCACCCCCCACCCGCACACCACCGACAGCGAGGGACAGCACCGCAGATGACCACCACCGAGGCCCGGCCCACCGAGCGTAAGCCGCCACAACTCGTGGACATGTCCTGGGATCCCATCACAAGGATCATCGGGAACCTGGGCATCTACACGAAGATCGACTTCGCCAACCGGGAAGTCGTGGAATGCCACAGCACCTCGTCGCTCTTCCGCGGCTACTCGGTGTTCATGAAGGGCAAGGACCCGCGCGACGCGGGCTTCATCACGTCCCGGATCTGCGGCATCTGCGGCGACAACCACACCACCTGCTCCGACTACGCCCAGCAGATGGCCTACGGCGTCAAGCCGCCCCCGCTGGCCGAGCACATCGTCAACCTCGGCGAAGCCGCCGAGTACATGTTCGACCACACGATCTTCCAGGACAACCTGGTCTTCGTGGACTTCTGCGAGGCGATGGTCAAGGCCACCAACCCCGGTGTGCTGGCCCGCGCCGAACGCACCGAGGCACCCCGCGGCGAGATCCACGGCTACCGGACGATCGCCGACATCATGCGGGCCTTCAACCCCTTCGAGGGCGAGGTCTACAAGGAGGCCCTGAAGGTCAGCCGGGTCACCCGCGAGATGTTCTGTCTGATGGAGGGGCGGCATGTCCACCCCTCCACGCTCTATCCGGGCGGCGTCGGCACGATGCCGCAGCCGACCGCCTTCACCGACTATCTCGCCCGGCTGATGCGGGTCATCGACTTCGTGAAGAAGGCCGTCGCCATGAACGACGACGTCTTCGACTTCTTCTACGAGGCGCTGCCCGGCTACGAGGAGGTCGGCCGCCGCCGCGTCCTGCTGGGCTGCTGGGGCGCCTTCCAGGACCCCAAGGTCGTCGACTACCGCTACGAGACGATGAACACCTGGGGCAAGGCGATGTACGTCACCCCGGGCATCATCGTCGACGGCGAACTGGTCACCAACAACCTCGTCGACATCAACCTCGGCCTGCGCATCATGCTCGGCAGCTCCTACTACGAGGACTGGGTCAACGAGCAGCCCTTCGTCACCCACGATCCGCTCGGCAACCCCGTCGACATGCGCCACCCGTGGAACCAGACGACCGTCCCGGTGCCGCAGAAGCGCGACTTCGACGACAAGTACAGCTGGGTCATGAGCCCGCGCTGGTACGACAAGCGGACCGACCAGCACCTCGCCCTCGACACCGGCGGCGGCCCGCTCGCCCGTCTGTGGTCGACCGCGCTGAGCGGCATCGTCGACACCCCGTACATCAAGTCCACCGGCCACAGCGTGCGCATCTCCCTGCCCAAGGGTGAGACCCTGCCGGAGACCACCCTGGAGTGGCGCATCCCGCAGTGGAGCAACACCATCGAACGCGACCGCGCCCGGCCGTACTTCGTCGCCTACGCCGCCGCCATGGCCCTCCAGTTCCTCGACGAGGCCATGGGGCTCGTGCGCGCGGGCGAGACCAAGGTGTTCGAGAACTACGAGGTGCCCGACGAGGCGATCGGCTGCGGCTTCCACGAGGCGGTGCGCGGCGTCCTCTCCCACCACCTGGTGATCAAGGACAAGAAGATCGCCAACTACCACCCGTACCCGCCCACCCCGTGGAACGCCAGCCCCCGCGACATGTACGGCACCCCAGGCCCGTACGAGGACGCCGTCCAGGGCCAGCCCATCTTCGAGGAGAACGGGCCGGACGACTTCAAGGGCGTCGACATCATGCGCACCGTCCGCAGCTTCGACCCCTGTCTGCCGTGCGGCGTCCACATGTATGTCGGCAAGGGCAAGACGCTCACCACACTGCACTCGCCGACCTACGGGGCGAACCATGGCTGAGGCCGCCCCCGCGCGGCTGGCGGACCCGGATGTCGAGGCCCGGCTCGCCCGGCTCGACGACCTGCTGGAGGGCCTGGAGGCGGCGCCCGGCCCCACCACACGCTCCGCGACCGAGGCGGTGGGCCTGCTGACCGAGGTCTACGGCGAGGCGCTGGCCCGCGTCATGGACCACGCCGACGGCCCGCTGGCCGAGCGGCTGGCCGACGACGAGCTGCTGGGCCACCTGCTGGTCCTGCACGACATCCACCCCGAGCCCGCCGAACTCCGGGCGGCCCGCGCGGTCGAACGGCTGCGGCCCGCCGTACAGGAACGCGGCGGCGACGTGGAGTGGGCCGGAGTGGAGGGCCAGGTGGCCCGGGTGCGGCTGACGCCGGGCGGCGGTGGCGGGTGCGGATCCGGCTGCGGTTCCGGTTCGGGTTCCGGGGCCATGGAGGTCACCGACGCGGTCCGTGCGGCGGTCCTCGCCGCGGCCCCCGAGCTCACCGCGGTGGAGCCCCTGACCGCCGCGGCCCCCGCCCCGCCCCCGGCGTTCGTCCCCCTGGCCACGATCACCCACCGAGGCGCACGGTGACCACGGACGGCGCGCTGGCCCGCCTCATCCGCTCCTCGGCCGACCGCACGGCGGCGGCCGAGGAGCAGAGGTGCGACCTGTGCGCCGCGCCGGTGCCGGACGAGCACGCCCACCTGTACGACACCGGGCAGGAGGAGGTGCGGTGCGTCTGCGGCCCCTGCTCGGTGCTGTTCGCCGAGGCAGGGGCGGGCGACGGCCACTACCGGTCCGTACCCCGGCGCCGGATCCGGCTGCCCAAGGTCGACACGGCGGCGCTGGGCGTACCCGTCGGCCTGGTCTTCTTCGTGCCCCGGGCGGACGGCACCGTCACCGCGGAGGGCCCGAGCCCGGCCGGGGCCATGCGCTGGGAGGTGGACGCGGCGGCCTGGCAGCGGCTGGCCGGGACATGTTCCCAGCTCGCGACCATGGAACCCGAGGTGGAGGCTTTGATGGTGAACACCGTCCACGGCCTCGACCACCACTGGATCGTGCCGATCGACGACTGCTACCGGATGGTCGCCGTCGTACGCCGGGAATGGCGCGGCCTGTCCGGAGGCGGCCAGGTCTGGCCGGCCGTCGAGCGGTTCTTCGAGGACCTCACCGAGCGGTCCTGAGCACGTACTCCGCAGGTCGGAGGCGAGGAAGGGGAACACCCCATGGGCAGCATCAGAGTGGGCCGGGCCCAGGCGAAGCCCGACACGCCCCGGCATGTGACCGGCATGCACCAGGGCAACAGGGGCCGGTACAAGGACCAGCAGGGCCACCACGAGGACGGCACCGCCGACGCGCGCCGCTCCACCGGTATCCATTGGAAACGGCATGACGCGCTCGCGGAGACCATGCCGAACATCCCGCCGGGATGACAGACAGCAGGGAGTCGCCGGAAATGAAGGTCCAACGAGCACGATGGTCGGCCGCCACGGGCGGACGCACCGGGACGAGCGGGCAGCGGGTGCTGATGGCCGAGGCCGCCCTGGCGGGCGGTCTGGTCCTGGCCCTGCTGCTCTGGGAGTTGCCCAGCCTGCGGCGGGAAGCGCGGATCTGGCGGATGGCCGGCGGGTTCCGCGCCGGTCACCGCTACCCGTGAGCCGGCTGTGCACGAGTTGTCGATCGCGACGGCGATCATCGAGCGGGCGGGTGAGCTGGCCCGGGCGGACGGAACGCACGCCGTCTCGGCGGTGACCGTCCGGGTCGGCGAACTGGCCGGTGTCGTTCCCGACGCCCTCGATTTCGCCTTCGAGGTGGCCCGCGACGGCACCGCCCTCGCCGGGGCACGGCTCGTGGTCGAGCAGATCCCCGCACAGGCATGGTGCGGCCCGTGTGCAGAGGAGTTCGAGGTGGGCACGCCGCCGTTCTTCTGGTGCCCGCGCTGCGACCAGCCCTCCACGGACCTGCGCAGCGGCCGGGAACTGGAGATCACCGGGATCGAGCCGTCACCGGCCCCCGCCTAGCGCACAGCGCGAGTGGGCCCCGCCGAACACGTCGGCGGGGCCCACACACGTCTCGGTACCGGATCAGCAGATGCGCGGCAGCTGCTCGCCCAGCGGCAGATCCACCACCCGCGTCCCGCCGAGCCCGGTGGCGACCACGACCATGCCGGGGTGGTCGGCGACGCACTCGCCGATCAGTGTGGCCCCGGCGCCCTGCGGGTGGGCGCGCATCGCGGCGAGGACCTCCTCCGCCGCCGACGGGTGCACGAAGGCGACCAGCCGGCCCTCGTTGGCGACGTAGAGGGGGTCGAGCCCCAGGAAGCCGCAGGCGTTCGCCACCGCGTCCGGCACCGGAATGGCCCGCTCCCGCAGCCGGACCCCGGTCCCGGAGGCGCGGGCGATCTCGTTGAGGGACGCGGCCAGGCCGCCCCGGGTGGGGTCGCGCAGCACATGGAGATCCGGGGTGACCGCCAGCATGGCCGCCACCAGGTCCGCCAGCGGCGCGGTGTCGCTGGCCACCTCCACCCCGAACTCCAGCCCCTCCCGGACACTCATGATGGCCACCCCGTGCAGGCCGATCGGCCCGCTGACGATGACGGCGTCCCCGGGCCGCGCCCGCTGGGGCCGGATGTCCACCCCGTCGGGAACGAGCCCGACACCGGCGGTGGTGACGTACACCCCGTCGCCGTGCCCGGACTCCACCACCTTGGTGTCACCCGTGGCGACGCAGACCCCGGCCGCCTCGGCCGCCGCCCCCATCGCGCGGGCGATCCGTTCCACCACGGTGAGCTCCACGCCCTCCTCCAGCACGAAGGCGGCGGAGAGGTACGCCGGCCGGGCACCGCTCATCGCCAGGTCGTTGACGGTGCCGTTGACCGCGAGGTCGCCCAGGCAGCCGCCGGGGAAGAACAGCGGCCTGACCACGTAGGAGTCGGTGGAGAAGGCCAGCCGCGCACCGCCCAGTTCGAGGACGGCGGAGTCGGCGAGTCCGGCGAGGGTGGCGTTGCCGTAGGCAGGGGCGAAGATCTGCTCCATCAGCTCCGCCGACAGCGCTCCGCCGCCGCCGTGCCCCATCACCACGACCCCCTGGTCGCGCAGCGGGGCGGGGCAGGTCCAGTTGGCCGGGTCGACCGCCTCGGCGAGTTGTTCAGGCAACGGGGTTCATCTCCTCCCGCGCGGCCCGGTCGGCCTGCGGCGTCGGGGCGTTCATCCGGCGGTAGAGGTAGTAGGCGGCGCACGCGCCCTCGCTGGAGACCATGGTGGCGCCCAGCGGGGTGCGCGGGGTGCACGTCGTGCCGAACGCGGCGCACTCGGGCGGCTTGATCAGACCCTGGAGGACCTCGCCGCTGCGGCACTCGGCGGGTTCCTCGGTCCGGATGCCGCTGACGTCGAAGCGGTGCTCGGCGTCGTACGCGCGGAAGGCGTCGGTCAGCCGCCAGCCGCTCAGCGGGATCCGCCCGATACCGCGCCAGTTCCGGTCGGTGACCTCGAACACCTCCTCGATCATGCGCACCGCGGCCGGGTTGCCCTCCTCGCGTACGGCGCGCGGGTAGGCGTTCTCCACCCGGTGCTCGCCGCGCTCCAGCTGGCGCACCGCCAGGCGGATGCCCTCCAGGATGTCCAGCGGCTCGAAGCCGGTCACCACCATCGGCACCCGGAACCGCTCGGCGAGCTCCGGATACTCGGCCATGCCCATCACGCTGCACACGTGCCCGGCGGCCAGGAAGCCCTGCACCCGGCACTCGGGCGCCGTCATGATCGCCTCGACGGCCGGAGGCACCCGCACGTGCGACACCAGGATGCTGAAGTTGGTCAGGCCCAGTCGGCGCGCCTGGTGCACGGCCATCGCGTTGGCGGGGGCCGTGGTCTCGAAGCCGATCGCGAAGAACACCACCTCCCGGTCCGGGTTGCGGCGGGCCAGCTCCAGGGCGTCGAGCGGCGAGTAGACGACGCGTACGTCGCCGCCCTCGCCCTTGACCCGGAACAGGTCGCGGTCGGTGCCCGGCACCCGGAGCATGTCGCCGAAGGAACAGAAGATCACACCGGGGCGCGAGGCGATCTCCAGCGCCTTGTCGATGACGTCCAGCGGTGTGACACAGACGGGGCAGCCGGGGCCGTGGATCAACTCCACGTGTTCGGGCAGGAGTTGGTCGATGCCGTGCCGGATGATCGAGTGGGTCTGGCCGCCGCACACCTCCATCAGCGCCCAGGGCCGGGTGGCGGTGGCGCGGATCTCGTCCAGCAGCCGCCGGGCCAGCTGGGGGTCGTTGAACTCGTCGATGTACTTCACCGCGCCTCACTCCCGCTGTCCTGGCGCTCCGCCACCGGGGCGTCGCCCGCCTCCTTGGCCGCCTGCTCCCAGGCGTCCCCGAACTCCTCCTCCAGCAGCCCCAGTTCCTCGAAGAGCTTCAGGGACGCCAGGGCCGACTCCTCGTCCAGGCGCTGGAGCGCGAAGCCGACGTGCACGATGACGTACTCACCGACCCGCACATCGGACACGTACTCCAGACACGCCTGCTTCCGCACTCCGCCGAAGTCGATCAGCCCGGTGAGCGGATCCGCGCTGTCGTCGATGGCCACGACCTTGCCGGGCACTGCCAAGCACATGGGTCACTCCTCCTGTCGTTCGTGCGCCGCGACCACCAGCTGGCCGAGGGCCAACCCGCCGTCGTTCGGCGGGACTTCGCCGTGCCGGAGCACGGCGAAGCCGTCCCCGGTCAGCAGCCGCGTGCACTCCTCCTCCAGCAGCGCGTTGGCGAACACCCCGCCGCTCAGGGCGACCGTGGTGAGGCCGGTGTCCCGGCGCGCCCGCCGGCAGACCTCCGCGACGGCCCGTGCCACGCCCCGGTGGAAGCGCGCGGCGAGTACGGGGGCCGGGGTGCCGCGGCGCAGGTCGGTGACGAGGGCGCCGAGCACGGGCGCCGGGTCGTACGTCCCGGCGGCGAGGCCGAAGGCGTACGCCGAGGCGTCGGCCTCCCACGCCGCCGCCGCGGCGGCCTCAAGCTCCAGGGCGGCCTGGGCCTCGTACCGGGCGCGGTGGCACACGCCGACGAGCGACGACACGGCGTCGAAGAGGCGGCCCATGCTGGATGTCGCCACACAGGCCAGATCGCGCGTCAACTGCCTTTCCAGCAAGGTGAGTTCATCTGCCGCGCAAGCCGCCACGCTGGGCAGGTCCGGGTCCCAGGGCAGGCCCGCGGCCCACAGCCGGGCCAGCGCGAGTCGGCACGGGTTGGCCACGCCCGTGTCGCCGCCGGGCAGCGGGGCCGGAGCGAGGTGGCCGAAGCGGCGGTAGCCCGTGTAGTCGGCGAGCAGGATCTCGCCGCCCCAGACGGTGCCGTCGTCGCCGTAGCCCGTGCCGTCGAACGCGACGCCGATGACGGGTGTGGTGCCGTCGAGGCCGTGCTCGGCCATGGCCGAGGCGATGTGCGCGTGGTGGTGCTGGACGAACACGGGCGCACCGAGCGGTAGCTGGGCGGCCCGCCGACGCGCCCACCGGGCGGACTGGTAGCCCGGGTGCCGGTCGGCGGCGACCAGCTCGGGGCTGACGCCCGTCAGGGACCGCAGCTGCGACTCCGCCCGCCGGGCCGCCTCCAGCGTCGCCAGCTCGCCCATGTCGCCGATGTGCGGGCCGAACCACGCCTGGTCGCCCTCACCGAGACACAGGGCGTTCTTCAGGTCGCCGCCGACAGCGAGCGCGGGCCGCACCGCGACCGGCAGGCGCAGCGGGCGGGGGACATACCCGCGGGACCGGCGCAGCACCTGCTCGGTGCCGTCGGGGCGCACGCGCAGCAGGGAGTCGTCGCAGGGCGAGGCGATGGGCCGGTCGTGGGCGAGCCAGGCGTCGGCCAGCCCGGCCAGCCGGGTCAGTGCCTCGTCGTCGTCCGTGACGATCGGCTCCCCGGAGCGGTTGCCGCTCGTCATGACCAGTGCGCGCGGACCCGGCGGATCACCGGGCAGGCCGAACAACAGGGTGTGTACGGGGGTGTAGGGCAGCATCACACCGAGGTGCGGGCTGCCGGGGCAGACGCCGGGCGCGAGGATCTGCCGCTGCGCGCGGTGGCGCAGCAGGACGATCGGACGCCGGGGGCCGGTGAGTGCGGTCAGCTCGGACGGGGAGACCTCGGCGATCGTCCGTACGGCGTCGAGGTCCGCGCACATCACCGCGAACGGTTTGCCGCCGCGTGCCTTGCGGGCACGCAGCGTGTCCACGGCCCGTGCGTCGGTGGCGTCGCAGGCGAGGTGGTAGCCGCCGAGCCCCTTGACGGCGACGATCCCTCCGGCGGCCAGCAACGCCCGTGCCGCCGCCAGGGCGTCCGCGTCCCGCGCTGGACGGACGACGCTCCCGGCGGCGGGCACCCACCGCAGCCGGGGGCCGCAGTCGGGGCAGGCCACGGGCTGGGCGTGGAAGCGGCGGTCGCCGGGATCGCCGTACTCCCGGGCGCAGTCGGGACACATCGGGAAGCCGGTCATCGTCGTGACCGCCCGGTCGTACGGCATCCCCGTGGCGATGGTGAAGCGGGGCCCGCAGTGGGTGCAGGTGACGAACGGGTGCCGGTGCCGGCGGTCGCCCGGATCGGCCAGCTCCCGCAGACAGTCGGCGCACACCGCCGTGTCGGGTGGGAGCAGGGTGCGGCCCAGGGAGCGGTCGGTGGACCGGATGGTGAAGGCGTCGTCCGCGCCGGTGACGGGCAGCTCCTCGAACCCGACGCCGGTGACCGAGGACAGGGGCGGGGGACGCGTGGCGAGCCGGTCGCAGAAGTCGGCGACACCGACCGGCGGGCCCTCGACCTCGATGAGCACGCCGCTCGCCGTGTTGCTCACGAACCCCGCGAGCGCGAGGTCGGTGGCCAGGCGGTGCACGTACGGCCGGAAGCCCACGCCCTGCACCGTGCCGCGCACCGTGACGCGGCGGCGCACCGCCTGCGCGGCGGGCGCCGTCACGAGACGCGGCCGGCCGCGAGGCCGGATCCGGCCTCCTTATGCGTGTGCGTGTGCGTGTGCGTGTCGGTGTCCGTGTCCGCGTGCGTGTGGCTGTGAGGGCGGGGCGCCAGGGGAGGCCGGTGGACGGCGGCCCCGCCCCGCACGGCGAGCACGCGCTGCAGGACGGCGTCGACGCCGTCGCCGGTCCGTGCGCAGGAGTGCAGGATCTCCACCCCGGGGTTGACCCGCCGCACGTTGGCGGCGAAGACGGCCTCGTCGAAACCGGCGGGACCGGCCAGGTCGGTCTTGGTGAGCACCACCAGATGGGCGGAGCCGAAGGCCGTGGGGTACTTCAGCGGCTTGTCCTCGCCCTCCGTCACCGCCATGAGCACGATCCGCAGGCTCTCGCCGAGGTCGTAGGAGGCCGGGCAGACGAGGTTGCCGACGTTCTCCACGAACAGCACGGAGGTGTTCTCGG
This sequence comes from Streptomyces sp. NPDC057623, assembly GCF_042800355.1. Classification (NCBI taxonomy): domain Bacteria; kingdom Bacillati; phylum Actinomycetota; class Actinomycetes; order Kitasatosporales; family Streptomycetaceae; genus Streptomyces; species Streptomyces sp. NPDC057623. Next base: position 154,265 of record NZ_JBHVGZ010000009.1, on the reverse strand, counting down.
GCAGCCAGCTCTCCACGTGGCCGCGCAGCTGCCGGGCCTCCAGGTGGCACAAGCCGTCCGTCAGCAGCTGCTTGACCGGCGCTCCCGAACGGGCCAGCCGGTGGGCGTCGTTCTCGGTGGCCAGGTCGGCGGTGAGCGCGGCGACCGGGACACCCCGCTCCACGGCACGGGCCAGCACCCGCCCGAGCAGCTCCGTCTTGCCGCTGCCCGGGCTGGACAACATGTTGACCACGCTGACACACCGCCGGGTCAGTTCGTCGCGCAGGCTCGCGGCCAGACCGTCGTTCTTCGCCAGGACGGCCTGGGTGACCTCGTCCACGGAATCGCACATGGGCGCTGCTCCCAGCGGGGATCGGGGATGTCGGACCGCTACCGATCCTCGGCGCCGTCGGCCACGAGGCGCGGGAGACGGGCCGCGGAGGGGCCCTCGGATTCCTCGGACGGGTCCGTGGATTCCTCCGGGCGGCTCAACGGGGGCGTGGCCGTCGGGTCGTCGAGCAGCACGGGAACCATGGTGTGCAGGGCCGCGACGGCCCGCTCGACCGCGTCGCGCACGGTCGCGCTGATGCCCGGGGCGATGTCCTCGTCGCCGCGGGGCCGCAGCTCGGGCTCGCAGGCCAGGACCAGGACCCGCGGGAGTGGTTCTTCGCCCAGGTGGGTGGCGAGGGCCAGCACCTTCGCCGGGTCCATGCCGTGCGCCTCCGGCGGGGCGGCTTGCGTGCTGCCGTCGGGGAGTTCCGGTTCGATCAGCGACAGGGTGCCGGGACGGTGGCCCCGCGCCGCCGCGTCGACCAGGACGGCCGTGTCGTAGCCGTCGAGGAGCTCGTACGCGAGGTCCATCCCGCGGATGCCGAAGTCCCGTACCCGCACCTCGGGCGGCAGCGGGCGGCGGTCCAGGGCGCGGACCACCTCGGGCCCGAAGGCGTCGTCCGCGAGGAAGATGTTGCCGACGCCCGCCACCAGCAGCCGCGCGCTCATCGCGCACCCCCGGTGGCCAGCGGGTCGGCCGAGCCGCCCGGCTGCTTGCGGACGAAGGCCGAGCGCAGGGCGTGGTACGGGGCCCGCGGGTCGAAGAAGATGGCGCGCATGCGGGCGAGTTCGTCCCGCCGGTACTCGCCGAGCGGCCGCACCTCGTCGTCCGCCCGACGTGCCGCGGCCTTCGCGGTGATCCGCTCCGCCAGGCCCGGTCCTGCGGCGAGCCCGGCGGCAAGGCGCTCGACCTCGGCGGTGAACTCCCGTGCCGGGACCGGTACCAGACGGTCCACCAGCCCGATCCGCGCGGCGGTCGTGGCGCTCACCGGCAACGCGTCGGTCGTCAACCGCCTGGCCGTCCCGGTCCCGACGCGGCGCGGCAGCGTGTACGTCCAGTACTCCGACCCGTACAGCCCCATGCGCCGGTAGTGCGGGTTGAGGACGCTGCCCGTGCGGCACCAGACCTGGTCGGCGGCGAGGGCGAGCATGACGCCGCCGGCCGCCGCGTTGCCGCCGAGGGCCGCGACCACCAGGCGGTCGGTGGTCCGCAGCACGGCCTCGACCAGGTCGTTCATGGCGTTGAGGTTGGCCCAGGACTCGCCCGCGGGGTCGGCCGACGCCTCGATGACGTTCAGATGGATGCCGTTGGAGAAGAAGTCGCGCGTTCCTCCGAGCACCAGCACCGAGGTGGGCCGGGTGAGCGCCCGCCGGTAGGCGGCGAGCAGTCTGCGGCAGTGGTCGGTGCTCATCGCCCCGCCGGGGAAGGAGAAGGACAGGAAACCGACGTCGCCCCGCTGCCGGTAGCGGATGTCCGTCCAGGTGGCGCGGTCCGGGGGCAGTTCGAGCGGCTCGGTGCTCTCCGGCAGCCAGTGCGGGCGGCCGTCGGGGTGCGGCGTCCCATGTCCGGTGCCGGGCGGGGCGGGGAACCCGGCGAGCACGGACGCCGCCGGACGGCGGAACGGCGCCGGGTCGCCGGAGCTCTTGCGGGGGCGCAGTTCCGGGATCCACACCGCGCCGTCCCGGGTGGCCCGGCAGACGGCGCCGGACCGTGTCGCGAGCAACTCGCCCGGGCGCCCGCGCAGCAGGTCCTCGGGATGCCCGCCGTGCAGGAACACCTCCCGGCCGCAGACCTCGTCCAGTACGCCCGGCTGCGAGTCGGCCGCACGGAGTTTGCGCAGCACCGTGGCCGTGCTGTCGTTCTCCCAGTCGATCCGGCGCCGCTCCTGACGCACGAAGTCGCGCCACACCACGCGGATCGCGGGGTCGCTCTGCGGACGTGGCTTGAACGATCCGTCGGCGAACCGCCGCACGGCCAGCAGTACGGCGGCCGTGGCGGCGTCGGAGACCTCGTTGCGGTACAGGTCGCTCTTGCCGGTCGGCGTCACCGGGAAGGCACCGTCCGCCCATACGTCGCCCGCGTCCATCGCCGCCTCGGCCTGAAGCACCGTCACCCCCCAGTCGGGCGCCTCCTCGGCGATCGCCCAGTCCAGGGCGGACGGGCCCCGGTCGCCGGGTGGTCCGGGGTGCACGATCAGGCAGGTGTGCTCCTGCCACACGTCTTCCGGCAGGGCCGTCCTCAGCATCGGAGCGACGACCAGCTCCGGACGCGCCTCGCGTACGGCGGCCCGGACCGCTTCGGGGCCGTGCGAGGCGAGGACGACGTCCACCCGGTGCCCCTGGTCCGACAGTTCCGCGTACAGACGCTGGGACAGGCTGTTGAACGCGCTGGCGACGAGCAAGATGTCCATGACATGGCATGTTCGCTGGTCGGGGGTGGGCCGAGAAGGACCACGGGCGGCGTTTCGCCGGACCGGTCGCCCTTGATCAGGAGGCAACCGCTTCCTCGGCGTCGTAGCCGTAGATCCAGCCGTTGGCCACCAGGGGATCGGACCCCGCCAGTGCCGCGTCGCGGGCGCGCTGCTCGGGGCCGTCGGGCAGATGGTTGACGTCCCGGCGGGCGTGACTCAGTCGCTGAAGGCGGGCGGTGCGTGCGACGCGCGCCGACTCGTACCGCTTCAGGGCCCGTGCCGGGTCGTCCGGGGACGCGGCCAGGCAGCGGGCCAGCACCGCGGCGTCCTCGATGGACTGGGCCGCGCCCTGGGCGAAGAACGGGAACATGGGATGCGCCGCGTCACCGAGCAGCGTGACCCCGCCCCGGCTCCACCGCTCCAGGGGCGCCCGCTCCAGCAGCGCCCAGCGCCCGGGGACACCACCGGCGGCGACGAGGTCCGTCACCCGCGGATCCCAGCCCGCGAACTCGGCGTGGAACTCCTCGGTCGTCGCCGTCGCGCTCCACGACTCGTCGGTGAAGTCGCCGGCGGGGGCCACGGCGACGACATTGACGGCCCGTCCGCCGGCGATCGGGTAGTGCACGAAGTGCCGGCCGGGCCCGAGCCAGAGGGTCTGCGCGGGACGACGGGCGAAGTCGGGCACGGCGTGGGCGGGCACCGTGGTGCGGAAGGCGCACAGGCCGGAGTACTCCGGCGGCGCCGGTTCGGTCACCGCGCCCCGTACGACGGAGTGCACGCCGTCGGCGCCGATCACGACGTCCGCCTCCGCCCGGCTCCCGTCGGCGAAACGCAGCGACACACCATCCGGGCGCGCGTCGACCGACGTGCACCGGGCGCCCAGCCGGATCCACCCCTCGGGCACGGCCGACCGGACGGTGTCCAGCAGATCGGCCCGGTGCACGGTGTAGGTGCGCTCGCCGTACAGCTCCTCGCACACGCCGCTCAGCCGCTCCACCGAGAGCACGCTCCCGTCCGCCCAGCGACGGAACTCCCACCCCCGGTCCAACGGCACCGCCCGCCGCAGAAACCGCTCCATGACGCCGAGCCGCCGCAGCAGCCGTACGGCGTTGGGCGCCGCGACGAGTCCGGCGCCGACCTCGGTGAGGGCGCTCGCCTGCTCGTGGACGGTGGCGGTGAGCCCGGCGCGGCGCAGGAAGGCGGCCACGGCGAGGCCGCCGATGCCACCTCCGACGACGGCGATCCGGGGGCCGGGCGCGAGGCTGGGCAGCAAGTGGGGCAGCACAGGTTCGGGCATGGAGCCACTCCTCCGTCTCGGACGGCGCCCGCTCGTCCCTCGCTGCCGCGAACGACTGGCGCCTACCGCAACTGTGTGGTCTCCAGCAGGCTCCGCGCCATCAACCGTGCGGGCCGCTCGGTGTGTTCGGCCACGCGGCGGAACGTCTCCTGGGCGGGGCGGGCCGGCCAGTCGGGGGGAAGGTGGCGGGCGGGGAGCCGGGGGTCCGTGCGGATGGTCCAGAGCCACTCGCTGACCAGCCGCAGCCGGGTACCGATCGGGTCGTCGCCCGATCCGGCGTCCAGGTGGGCCGTCCACCGCTTGTCGAAGGTGACGTACCGAGCGGCGATGCTCTCCAGGTCCCAGGCGCCGTCGATCATCTGCGCGATGTCGGTGGCGTCGTCCGCCTGGGCGTGGAAGATCTTGACGTGGTCGGCCAGACCGAGCTCCGCGACCACGGCGGCGACGTCGACCTTCCCCGGGGCGATCCACAGCCCGCTGTAGAGCGCGCCGAAACCGGACCAGGTGAGCCGGGAGCGCAGGTCGTGGCGCTGGCGTTTCCAGGAGTCGGGCAGCGAGAAGCCGAGCAGGGTCCAGGAGCCGTCCCAGTCGTCGTTGACCGCGCCCTGCCGCCAGATGCGGGTGCGGCCGTCCTCCAGGACCCGGGTCGCCTGCGGGGTCAGGCCGAAGAACATCTTGCGGCCCTCGCGCTGGCGCCGCAGCAGGCCGCGGTTGACCATGCGGGTGAGGGTCGAGCGCACGGCCTGTTCACCGACCCCCACGCGTCCGAGCACGTCGATGATGCTGCCCGAGTACACGCACAGGTCGCCCACGTCCAGGACGTGGTTGCCGAAGAAGGTGAGCATGAGTGACTGGGGGCGCTGCTGCGGTCCCTCTGAGCTGCCCTGGGCGTCCAGGATGTCGTCGTCCTCCACGGTGCACAGCGTACGACCGCCCACCGACGGCGCGGCGGGCGGTCGTACGGCATCACCGCCGGTCGGCGGGGTGGGCAAGGTCGTACGGCCGCGGATACGGGGTGGGCCGGTACGGCACATAGCGTGTGGGTGTCGTCGGATCCGCCTTCCTGGCACGGGAGTTGAGGGAGTCGGGGTCGGTGCCGGTCCACCTGCCGGTGGTGAGGCGGTCCTCCAGCGTGTGCAGGGCCGAGAGCTGTTCGGCGGGGCTGAAGGTGCAGTGCCCGGCGTTGTCCGTGTACGCCTGCCGCAGCAGCGGAGCCGACCCGGCGGCGGTGACGGCCCGCTTCAGGGCGCTCTCCGTCTGGACGGGGACGAGGGCGTCTCCGATGGTGTGGACGGAGAGCTGAGGCCTGGTCAGCCTGCCCGTGAACGAGCTGGTGCGGCTCATCCAGTCCACGGCGGCCGGATCGGCGCTGATGCGCGGGGCACGGTTCAGGGCGGTGAGGTCGGCGCGCAGGGACAGACCGGCCTTGCGGTACAGCTCGCTCACCTCCTTGCGGACGGACGACTCGCCGAGCAGGCGTGCGTAGTCGACGCCGGTGTTCCAGGACATGTTTCCGCCCGCCCGTGCCTCGGCCTCCTGGCGCCGGTTGAACGCGGCGATCTTCAGCAGCCCCTTGACGGCCTCGTACTGGTTGGCCTGCTGGGCGTCCCAGTCGGCCGCGCCGGGCCGGGGCTGCGTGGGCTGGTTCCAGACGGGGATGTTGTGCAGGGCGGCGGCGAGAGCGATACGCGCCCGCCCCTCGGCGGTCGTCTGCGCCGAGTCGACCACGGAGGTCAGGGTGCCGGCCGCGGCGTCGGCGGCCCCCTGGTCGGCGATGCCGACCAGGGGGACGTCGGAGTCGGGCGCGAGGAGCGTCTTGATGGCGAAGACGGGATCGAGGGTGTTGTTCCAGTTGGCGACGCCGCCGTGGACCAGACCGCACAGGGAGATCGAACCGTCGATCCGGTCCGGGCTGCGCTCGGCGAGGGCGGTGGTGACGAGCCCGCCGTACGACCGTCCCCACGCGATGGTGCGGGAGGCCGTCCCGAAGCGCTCGGTGAAGGCGCTCAGGGTGGCGAGTTGGTCGGGGACCGCGTCCGTCACCGCCCAGCCGGTGGTGGCGTAGGAGGAGCCGACGAGGGCGTAGCCGTCGCGGAGGAGCAGGGCCTTGGTGGCGTCGTCCGGGGCGTTCTGGGCGGGGTTGGCCGGGCCGGTCGTGTAACCGTGGCTGAAGAGCAGGACGGTGCCGTTCCAGTGGGCGGGCACGTCCATCGTGTACGTGGCGCCCGAGGGGAGCCGGCCGTCCACGTGGGTGGGGTCCGACGCGGCCGCGGCCGAGGTGGGCAGCGCGGTGACGGCGAGCAGAAGGGCTGCCGTACAGGCGGTTCGGGTACGGCGGCCGGTTCGGCTCCGGCGATCCCGCGCCGCGGGGATCGTGGTGCCGGCCCTCACGCGGAGACCTCCTGCGTGTGGGGGGCGTCGGCGCGTCCGGTCGCCGGGCCGGACAGGGACGTACGGCTGGTTTCGCGGACGAACCAGACGGTCAGCGCGGTGACGAGGGAGCCTCCGCAGATCAGCAGGGCGACCGGGGTGCTGTTGCCGCTGCCGGCCACCAGGCTCCCGGCGATCATGGGGGAGAAGCCGGCGCCGATGAGGGTGGCGCCCTGGTAGCCGAGGGAGGCGCCGGTGTAGCGGACCCGGGTGCCGAACATCTCGGTGAGCAGGGCGCCCAGCGGGCCGTACATCATCGACTGGGCGATGCCGTGGCCGAGGACCACGGCGAGGATCAGCAGCCCGGGCGACTTGGAGTCGACCAGCGCGAGGACGGGGAAGGCGAGCGCGGCCGAGGCGACGGCTCCGGCGAGGACGACCGGGCGGCGGCCGACGCGGTCGGAGAGCGCGGAGGCGCAGGGCAGGACGACCAGGGCGACGCAGGCGGAGACGGTGAGCGCGGTGAGCACCTGCGGGCGGGCGTATCCGATGCCGGTGGCGTACGCGATCAGATAACTGGTCAGCAGGGACTGGGCGGTGAAGGCGCCGATGCCGACACAGCAGGCCAGCAGCAGGGGGCGGGGGCGCCGCAGTACGTCGACGATGGGCAGCCGTGCCTCGGCGCGGTCCTTCTTCACCTCGGCGAACAGCGGGCTCTCGACCACCTTGAGCCGGACGAAGAGACCGACACCGAGCAGCACCACGCTCAGCAGGAACGGCACACGCCAGCCCCAGGCCGTGAACTCGTCCCTGGGCATGGCGACCACGAACGTCACCACGAGCGAGGAGAGCAGGGAGCCGAGCGGGGCTCCCATCTGCGTGAAGCTCGACCACAGGCCGCGGCGGCGCTCACCGGCGTGCTCGACGACCATCAGGGTGGCGCCACCCCACTCACCGCCGATGGCGATGCCCTGGACCACGCGCAGCGTGATCAGCAGGACCGGCGCCCAGACGCCGATCGTGTCGTAGGTGGGCAGCAGGCCGATGAGGAAGCTGGCGCCGCCCATCAGGCCCATGGTGAGCAGCAGCATCGACTTGCGGCCGAGCCGGTCGCCGAAGTGCCCGAAGACGATGCCGCCGAGCGGGCGCGCGACATAGCCGGCGGCGAAGGTGCCGAACGCGGCGATGGTGCCGACGGCGGGGTCTGCTCCGGGGAAGAACAGTTCGCCGAAGACGAGGGCGGCGACGGTGCCGTAGACGAGGAAGTCGTAGAACTCCACGGCGGTACCGAGCAGCCCGGAGAGGGCGACCCGGCGGAGCTGCCGGGTGCCTTCGGGGCTGGACGGTGACGGTGATGCGACGGGGGACGGGGGCATCGCGGTCTCCCTTGACCGGGGGAAGGACACCGTGAAGGTAGGCTCTCTTATTACCGCAGTCAAGAAAGTGCACAACATTGGATCGTGATGCGGCCCGGGTCATGAAGGCTCAGATCGAGAAACCGACGCGGCCGCGGACCCCGGCAGGCGTCAGACCGGCGTCACTTCCAGCCGAATCGGCGGTCCACCACCGCCGCGAACTCGTCCAGGGTCAGCATCTCGTCCCCGTTCTGGTCGGCGGCGTCGAAGAGCGCGGAGGAGGCGTCCTCGTCTCCCAGGGCCCAGAGCGGCAGATCTCCCGAGGCGGCCAGCGACGGGCCCTTCGACCGCAGCGCGATGATCACCTCCGCGCGGGTCAGGGTCCCGTTCTCGTCGAGGTCGAGCGCCTCGAACAGCTTTCTGGCCTTGTCGCTCATCGTGTTCATCCCCGTTCCTGTCGTCGGCGGTCGAGCCGACGCACCCCGTCACCAGAAGAGAACGCCTCCGCGCCCCTTCGGGTTCCCTCCGTCGACGCACTCATGACCGCACCCGCGTCAGCGGCGCAGGCGGGTGCGAGCGGTCGGCCACATCGGACACGGCGCGCCGATCGCCGCCGTGAGCACGCTCTGTGTGGTTCCTGTCACGGTCCTGTGTCGCGGGTTTGTCCCTTCCTCGGCGCCCTGACCTGCCAGGACGCCGAGGAAGGGCAGGCCGGTCGTCAGGCCGGCGAGCAGGCGGAGTCGTTGAGCGTGAAGGCCGCGGGGCTCGGGTTCGTGCCGCCCTTCGAGGCCGTGAAGCCCAGGGTGACCGAGCCGGCCGGGGCGATCGTCGCCGTGTACGCCGCGGAGGCGACGCTCACCTGGGCGCCGCTCTGCGTCGCGGTGCCGCCCCACAGATTGCTGACGCGCTGGCTGTCCGGGAAGGTCCAGCGCAGCGTCCAGCCGTTGATCGCCGAACTGCCGGTGTTGCGGATGACGACCTCGCCCTGGAAGCCGCCGGGCCACTCGTTGCTCACCCGGTAGGCGACCTGGCACATCGCCGACGAACCGCCGGACGACGTGGTGACGGCCACCGTGGCCGAGCGCGGCGAGCGGTTGCCGGCGGCGTCGCGCGCGTACACGGCGAAGGTGTAGGAGGTCTCCGGGGCGAGGCCGGTGACGGTGGCGGAGGTGCCGGTCGTCGTGGTGGCGGCCGTCTCGCTCCCGCCGGCGACGCGGACCACGTCGTAGCCGGTGACGCCGCCCGCGTCGGTGGCGGCGGCCCAGTTCAGGGTCACGGACGAGGACGTCACGGCGGAGGCGGTCGGCGTCCCCGGGGTGGTCGGGGGAGTGGTGTCGCCGCCGGAGGAGGAGTAGATGTCGGCCTCTTCGGACGTGGCGGCGATGCCGTTCGCGCCGTGGAAGATCCGCTGGCCCCAGGAGCTGAGCCGCGCCGGGTCGAAGTCGATCGCCAGGTCGAGGATCGGGTCGGTGTTGCCGCTCCAGGACCAGGCCAGGTAACCGAGCCGGAGCTGCTGGGCGACGGCCATCATGGTGTCCTCGTCGGGGTCGCCGTACTGGTCCGGCGGGCCTCCGAACTCGCCGATGAGCAGGGGCAGTCCGGCGTTGACGAACGCGTTCAGATAGTCCGTGATCTCCTGCGCGGTGTCGTAGACGCTGTACATGTGGATCGAGAAGATCAGGTTGCCGGTCGGGTCGGCGTCGTAGACGGTCCGGGCGTTGGCGCGCATGACGCCCTGCCAGTCCTGGCCCCAGTTGGGCGCGTCCACCATGATCGTGTGGGCGAAGCCGGCGCCGCGCAGCTTCTTGACGGCCGCGATCGTGGGATCGGTCCAGCCGGCGGGGTTGGTGTTGCCCCACGGCTCGTTGCCGATGTTGATGATGACGTGGTTCTCCTGGCCGGTGAGCACGTCCTTCAGGCCGATCCAGTAGTCGGCCGCGTGGTCGAGGGTCCCGGCCGCGGCCTCCTCCCCGTAGCCGGTGGTGTCGTGCACCTCCAGCACGCAGATGAGCCGGTTGGCCTTGCACCGCGCGATGACGGCGGCCACGTCCTCGGCGCTGTTCCTGGTCCACCGGTGGCCGTCGGAGAGGACGACGCGGACGGTGTTGGAACCCAGCGCCTTGACGTCGGCCAGCGACTGCGTCTCGCCCGGGTACCAGGTGTGGGCGTGGTTGACGCCACGCATCACGAAGTCGTTCCCGGACGCCTCCAGCAGCCGTCCGTTCTGGATGTGCAGTCCGGTGGCCGCTGCCTGGGCGGGGGTGGCGAAGGAGAGCAGCGGGACGAGCAGGCCCAGCAGGGCGGCCACGACGGCGGCCACTCGTGGGGTGGTGCGGGTACGGGATCTCATGGCGGCTCCGTAGGGTGGGATGGGGTGACGGTGCGTCAGGATGACGCGGCGCGCGCCGTGCACGTGACAGTCGCCGACGGGGGCCCGCTCGTTGCCGGGGTACTGGCGACGAAGCCGAAGCTCGCGCTCGCGCCGGGGGCCAACGTGCCGTTCCACGCCACGTTGGTGACGGTCGCGGTGCCGTCGGCGCCGGTGCTGAGGGTGCCGTTCCAGAGCTGGGTGAGGCGGGCTCCGTCCGCCGGTACGACCGTCGCGGTCCAGCCCGAGACGGCGGAGGCGGACGCGTTGGTCACCGTCACCTCACCCTGGTAGCCGCCCTGCCAGGAGGAGACGGCGCGGAAGGACGCGGCGCACGCAGGGGGGTCGCCGGGGTCTCCGGGATCCCCCGGGTCCGCGTCGAGGAGCGCGGCCAGGGCCGGATACCAGCGGGCGGCGATCTTCTCGTCGCCGGTGGCGCCGGGGTGCACGCCGTCGTAGGTGTCGGTGGCCGTGTCGAAGCCCGTCCACTGGTCGACCACGGTGACCGGGGAGCGAGCGCTGCTCATCCCCCTGGCCCAGCCGGGGATCTGTGCGTTGAGGTCGACGACGCGCTGGGCGCAGGCGGCGCACTGGCTCGGGTTCATGGGGATGAGCTGCGCGACCAGGATCTTCATGTCCGGGTTGCCGGCCCGCATCTGCTCGACGAGCTTGGTGTAGGCGGCGAGGATGCGGTCGGGGGAGACGGCGCTCCACACGTCGTTCGTACCGAAGTGCATGACAACGATGTCCGGACGGGTGGAAGCCAGCCGCCCCGGCAGCAGGTTCTGGTCGGCCACGTTGGTCACCAACTCGCCACCGTGGCCTTCGTTGTCGCCGTCGTGCGCCTGGGCGCAGCCCTGGTGGGTGAGCGTGCCGACGAAGTCGATGTCCGTGTGTCCGGCGCTCAGCAGCCGGTTCCAGAGCAGCGCCCGCCAGCAGCCGGGCGAGCCGGTGATCGAGTCGCCCAGCGGCATGACGCGCACGGGGGCCGCCGCCGGAGCGGCGGCGGGGGCTGCTGTGGCGCGCGGTGCGAGCGTCATACCGACGGGCAGGAGCAAGGTGCCCAGCAGGGCGAGCAGTGGAATGATCCGTAAGGGCAAATGGCGGGTGCCGCGCATGGTGTTCCCTTCCCTGAGAGGTGGGAGCGCTCCCATGAGACATCAAGCCACTGTTGTCATTGACGCGTCAAGAGGTGTGGAGCAGGACTGAGATGCTGTCGGTCCGAGCACCGTCCGTTCGAGGAGGCGCCCATGTCCGAGCCGTCCGTCCTTGCCGCGCTGGTGTCGGCTCTGCGAGCTGGATCGATCGAAGTCGTCGACCTCACCTCGCCCTTGTCGTCGTCGACACCGGTGATCCAGCTGCCGCCCCGGTTCGGGCAGAGCGCCGTCTTCGAACTTCAGCCTGTTCTTGTGAGGAACCCCAGGGCTTCAGCCCTGGGAGGAATCGCATCCTTGTGGTCGCGGCGCGGAGCGCCGCAGTAGCGCTGCTGAGTGTTCGGCCGCGGGGCGGCCGGGTGTCGTCTCCGGCGGAGCCGGGTAGAGCCGCATGGGCAGCGGGTTTCACCCGGTCGGGTGATCGAATGGGAACGCGCAGTGGGTGGTCGTACATGTGTGTACGTTGAGTGATCGTGAAGCTGACGGTGCAGATCAGGCTGCTGCCGACGCCGGTGCAGGCGGCGGCACTTGAGGCGACCCTGCGCGCCTGCAACGAGGCGGCCACCTGGGCCGGCGGCGTGGCGTTCGAGAAGGACGTGAAGCGGAACTTCGCGCTGCGTGAGCACACCTACGGCGAGATCAAGGCCCGATGGAGGCTGGGGGCGCAGGCCGCCCAGCACGTGATCAAGAAGACGTGCGACGCGTACGCCACGCTGAAGGCGAACCTGAAGGCGGGGAATCTGGGCAGGCCCGGCTCGAAGCGCTACCGGAAGGCCACCGAAAAGCCGGTCGCCTTCCGGCCCGGGAGCGCGCAGCCGTATGACGACCGGATGCTGTCCTGGCAGATGGCCGGGCGGCGGGTCTCGGTCTGGACCGTGGTCGGGCGGATCAAGGACGTGGCGTTCACCGGCTCTGCGGAGCAGCTGGCCACGCTGGCCCTGTACCGCAAGGGCGAGTCGGATCTGCTGGTGTGGGACGGCATGTGGTTCCTGAACGCGACCTGCGAGGTCCCCGAAGCGCCGCCGAACCCCGACCCGCATGACTTCCTCGGCATCGACCTGGGCATCGTCAACATCGCCACCACCTCCGACGGCGAGATCATGGCCGGACGCGAACTGAACCGCATCCGCACCCGGGAACGGATCCTGCGCACCAAGCTCCAGAAGAAGGACACCCCGTCCGCCAAGCGCCGCCTGAAGAAACGCAGGCGCAAGGAGTCACGGCGGGCACGGGACATCAACCACAAGATCGCGAAACATGTGGTGGCCGAGGCAGAACGCACCGGTCGCGGAATCGCCCTGGAAGAACTGACGGGCATTCGTGAACGGGTACGGCTTCGCAAGCCCCAACGGGCCACCCACTCCAGCTGGGCCTTCGCCCAGCTCGGAGCGTTCATCGCGTACAAGGCCGAGAAGGCCGGAGTGCCGGTGGTGTACGTCGATCCGGCCTACACCTCCCGCACCTGCGCCGAGTGCGGCCACATCGACAGGGCGAACCGGGTGTCCCAGGCCTGGTTCGCATGCCGGTCCTGCGGATTCGTTGATCACGCGGACCGGAACAGCTCCCGCAACATCCGCGCCCGTGCGTGGCAGTTGTGGCGACGCGGGGCCCTGTCAACGGCCCCTGCCCCACCACCGCGCCAGCGGGGCGGGGCTCGACGCAAACGCAGTGTCACCGCCAGTGACGCCCGTTGTGCAAACCCGGCGCTTTAGCGCCGGATAGTTGACGAGATCAGCCGGTACGACGACCGGGGCCCCGCCTGGTACTGGAACAACTTCCGCAGCGGCGAGCACACCGGCACCCACTTCGACGCCCCGAACCACTGGGTCACCGGCAAGGACCTCACCGACGTGGCCTCGGTGCCGGCCCGCAGACTGATCGCACCGGCGGCGGTGCTGGACTTCGGCGCCGAGGGGGTGGTCGGGTCGGGCAACTTCCACGTCACGAACGCGATGGTCGAGGCGGGGGCACGGTTCGTCGCCGCCCGCCACGAGGGCGGCGCGGCGACGATGGCCGACGCGTACGCCCGGACCAGCGGCACGGTGGCGGTGGTGAGCGTGCACCAGGGGCCCGGCCTGACGAACGCGATGACCGGGATCGCGGAGGCGGCCAAGAGCCGTACGCCGCTGGTCGTGCTCGCGGCGGAGGTGACCGAGCCCAGGTCCAACTTCTCCGTCGACCAGGAGGCGTTGGCCCGTGCGGTGGGCGCGGTTCCGGTCCGGGTGACGTCGGCGCGGGAAGCGGTCGAGCAGGCGTGTGCGGCGGTCGGGCTGGCGGTGCGGGAGCGGCGTACGGTCCTGCTCAACCTCCCTCTGCCGGTGCAGACGCTGGAGGTGCCCGACGGCGCTCTGGCGCAGGCGGCGCCACCGCCGCGACCGAACGCGGTCGAGCCGGGCGCGGACGACGTCGCCGCGTTGTCCCGGTTGCTCGGGCGGGCCCGACGGCCCGTCTTCGTGGCCGGCCGGGGAGCACGCGGGGAGGGCTGCCGCGAGGCCCTGGAGCGGCTCGCCGAGCACCACGGCGCACTGCTGGCGACCTCGGCCGCCGCCCGCGGGCTCTTCCACGGCAACCCCTGGTCCCTGGACGTCTCCGGCGGCTTCGCCTCGCCCCTGGCCTGCGAACTGATCCAGGGCGCGGACCTGATCGTCGGCTGGGGCTGCGCCCTCAACAGGTGGACCATGCGGCACGGCCGTCTGATCGGCGCCGACGCCCCCGTCGTACAGGTCGACGACGACCCGTCGGCACTCGGCGCGCACCGACCGGTGCACCTCGGCGTCACCGGAGACGTCCTGCTCACCGCGCGCGGGGTGGCCGAGGCGGCTGACGAACCGCGCCAGGGCTGTCGGACCCCGGAGGTAGGCGCGGGCCTCGCCGCCCGTGTGCGCCTGCGTGACGTGCCGTACGAGGACACGAGTACCCGGGAGCGGATCGACCCGCGGACGTTGAGCATCGCGCTCGACGACATCCTGCCCGCGGAGCGGGTGGTCGGTGTGGACTCCGGGAACTTCATGGGCTACCCGAGCGCGTACCTGTCGGTGCCGGACGAGCAGGGCTTCTGCTTCACCCAGGCGTTCCAGTCGATCGGGCTGGGCCTGGCGACCACGATCGGGGCGGCGCTGGCCCGGCCGGACCGGCTGCCCGTGGCGGCGCTCGGGGACGGCGGGGCACTGATGAGCGTCGCGGATCTGGACACCGTACGGCGGCTCGGGCTGCCCATGGTGGTCGTCGTGTACGACGACGAGGCCTACGGCGCCGAGGTGCACCACTTCGGTCCCGGCGGGCACCCGCTCGACACGGTGCGCTTCCCGCCGACGGACATCGCCGCTGTCGGCCGGGGCCATGGCTTCGAGGCGGTGACCGTGCGGACGCCGGCCGATCTCAAGGCCGTGCGGGACTGGGTCGACGGCCCGCGATCCGCGCCGTTGCTGGTCGACGCCAAGGTGGTCGCCGATCACGGGTCCTGGTGGCTGGAGGAGGCGTTCCGCGGCCACTGAACGGGGCGGGAAAGCCGACGCCGACCCGCCTGTCGGCACCGCATTGCCGACAGACGGGTCGGCGAGGGCCCGGCGGGATCAGACCGCCGGTGCCGGGAAGGTCGGGTACTCGACGCCCGAGACGTGCTGGACGACCCGGATGACCTGGCAGGAGTAGCCGAACTCGTTGTCGTACCAGAGGTAGAGGATCGCGTTGTCGCCGTCGACCTTGAGCGCGCCGGCGTCGATGATCGAGGCGTGCCGCGAGCCGATGAAGTCGCTGGAGACCGCGTCGGGAGCCGTGATGAAGTCGATCTGGCGTCGCAGCGGCGAGGTCAGCGACACGTCGCGCAGGTGGTCGAGGACCTCCTCGCGGCTCGTCTCACGCCCCAGCTGGAGGTTGAGGATCGCGATGGACACGTCCGGCACCGGGACCCGGATCGAGCTGCCGGAGATCTTCGCCTTGAGGTCGGGCAGCGCCTTGGCGACGGCCGAGGCGGCACCGGTCTCGGTGATGACCATGTTCAGCGGCGCACTGCGGCCGCGGCGCTCGGACTTGTGGTAGTTGTCCAGCAGGTTCTGGTCGTTGGTGAACGAGTGGACGGTCTCCACGTGGCCGCGCAGCACACCGAACTCGTCGTCCATCGCCTTCAGCGGCGGGACTATGGCGTTGGTGGTGCAGGAGGCGCAGGACAGGATCTGCTCGTCCGGCTTGATCGTGTCGTGGTTGACGCCGTGCACGATGTTGGGGACGTCACCCTTGCCCGGCGCGGTCAGCACGACCTTGTCGATGCCGGGGCGCAGGTGCTCGGACAGGCCCTCGCGGTCGCGCCACTTGCCGGTGTTGTCGATCAGGATGGCGTTCTTGATCCCGTACGCCGTGTAGTCGATCTCGGAGGGGTCGTTCGCGTAGATCACCTTGATCGCGTTGCCGTTGGCGTTGATCGTGCTGTTCGCCTCGTCGACGGTGATCGTGCCCTGGAACTGGCCGTGGATGGAGTCACGGCGCAGCAGCGAGGCGCGCTTGACGAGATCCTCGTCGGCCCGGCCGCCGCCGCGCACGACGATCGCCCGCAGGCGCAGGCCGTTGCCCGAACCGGACTTCTCGATCAGCAGGCGGGCGACGAGGCGGCCGATGCGGCCGAAGCCGTAGAGGACGACGTCGCGTCCCTCGCCGCCCTCGATCTTGTTGGCGCCGGTGGCCCCGGCGACGGCCTCGGCGGTGAACGCCTCCACGGACAGACCGCGGTCGTCGCTCTTGTACGTCGCGGCCAGCATGCCGAGGTCGATCTGCGACGGGCCGAGGTCGAGCGCGGCGAGCGCCTGGAGGAACGGCAGCGTCTCGGTGACCGAGAGCTCCTCACCAGCGATCTGCCGGGCGAACCGGTGCGTCTTCAGGATGCTGACCACCGACTTGTTCACCAGGGAGCGGCTGTGGAGGAGGACGGTGACGTCCCGCTCCCGGTGCAGCTTCCCGATGAGCGGGATCATCGACTCCGCGATCTCCTCGCGGTTCTTCCAGTTGGTGAACGAGTCGTCGTTGACAGTCACGGGCCTATCTTTCGAGCTAGGAGGCGCTCATATGCTAACCATGCGGTGCGACGAGCGTGCACAGGGGGGTCACGCGAAGGGCGGGATGACCGATATTGTGGTTATTTGTATGAAATGTGAAACGGGGGAGTGATCGGTGGAGCTGGAGCTGCGCCATCTGCGCGTGCTGTGCGCGATCGCTGACGCGGGGAGTGTGGGCCGCGCGGCGGCGGACCTCGGGTACTCGCAGCCCGCCGTGAGCACCCAACTCCGGCGCATCGAAGGCCACTTCGGCGAGCCGCTGTTCGAGCGCGGACCGACCGGGGTGCGGCCGACTCCGTACGGCGTCGAGGTGGTCGCCCAGGCCCGTGACGTCCTGGCCCGCGCCGCCGTGATCGGGCGCCGGCCGTCGCCCGAGCCGACACCGGCGCGGCGGACCCTGCGGGTGGCGGCCACGAACTCGCCGATGCTCGTGGGCATGATGGCGGGGCTCCGGGCCCGGCTTCCGGACGTCTCGCTCGCGGTCAGCAGTGTGTACGCCTCCTCGCGGATCGTGGAGCTGCTGGAGGAGGGCGCGGTGGACGCGGCCATCGCCGCGGACTACCCCGGCAGGGAGCTGGAGCACTCGGACGCGGTGGCCCACCGGGGGATCGTCACCGAGCCGAACTTCGTGGCCCTGCCGTCCCGTCATCCGCTCGCGCACCGGGCTCAGATCGCCCTCGCGGACCTGGCCGAGGAAGCGTGGTTCCTGACGCCGGACGACGGGGCCGGATGGCCCGGCGTCTTCCACACGGCCTGCGCGGCGGCCGGCTTCACACCGTCGGCGGTGCACGAATTCCTGGGCGACCGGCTGGAGTTGCAGGGGATGATCGCCGACGGGCTCGGCGTGGCCGTCGTACAGGCGACGACGCGGCCCATCCCGCAGGTCGTCGTCAAACCGCTGGTCGGGACGCCGCTGTGGTGCCGGTATGTGCTGGCCTGGCGGCGTGACGTCGTCACCGAGGCGACGGCCGACGCACTGCTTCAGTCCGCCACCGCCGCGTACCGCGAACTCGTCGCCCGGTCCCCCCACTTGAGGACCTGGGCGGCCCGCACCTGGAACGTGAGCGGGGCGTAGCCGCCGGGGACCGGGGCGCGTCGGCCCTTATGGCCGGTCGGCGCAATGTGCTATGTCACACGCCATTGTTGGCGCGGTCGAGCGCTGAGACAGTCCACCCACGCCTCAGCACCCGTATCGAGGCGCATCCATCCGTGGAGGACTCCAGATGCGCTACCGCTTCGTGCTGCCCGGACACCTGGCAGCCGCGCTCACCGCGTGCGTCACCCTCGCCGGCCTGCTGTCGACGCCCGCGCTCGCGGCACCCGCGGCCGGGACCGCCCCGCTCCCCACCACCTCCGGGAAGCGGACACCACCCCCACCCCCGACCGGCTCGACCGCCCACGCCCCCGCCCACCCCGTCGTCCGGGACCGGCAGCGCACCCCGGCCCACCTGCCGCCCCTCGCCCCGGCACCCCGGCCCGGCGCGCAGGCCCTCCCGAAGGCGGCCCCGTGCGCTCCGGCAGACTTCGGCGGCCGGACCGGAGCCGCGCTCGTGGCCTTCGTCAAGGCCTCGACCACCGACTGCGTCAACACCCTCTTCGCGCTCACCGGCACGGACGCCCGCGCCGTCTTCCGCGAGTCCCAGATGGTCACGGTCGCCGAGGCGTTCACCCGCACGGCACAGCGGTACCGCGGCGACAACTCGGCCCGCATCCAGCAGCTCGTCCTCTTCCTGCGCGCGGGCTACTACGTGCAGTTCAACCACCCCACCGACGTCGGCCCCTACGGCCCACGCCTGGCCAGCGACACCACCCGGGGCCTGGACACCTTCTTCGCCCGCCCGCCCTCCGGGGCCGTCACCGCGGCCAACGGCGACGTGCTGGGCGAGGTCGTCGTCCTCACCGACAGCGCCGACCGGCAGGCCCGCTATCTCAAGGTCTACCGGCGGGTGTTGAACGGCTACGACCACTCCTACGACGCCATCCCCAGCATGCTCGCGGCCGTCAACGCGGTGTACACCCCGCTCTGGCGCGGCAACTGGAACGCGGACTACGTGGCCGCCGTCGCCGCGGACCCGTCCGTCGTCCGCACCCTCCGCCGGTTCGCGCTCGACCACCTCGACCTGCTCGGCACCGACCGGGCGTACCTGGCGTCCAACGCCGGGATGAACCTGGCCCGTTACGTCGAGCATCCGGCGCTGCGGTCCACGGTGCGGCCCCCGGCCAGAGAGTTGCTGGACGCGTCGCGGATCACCGGTCCCACGGCCGGCCTGTGGGTGGCGGTGGCGACGCAGGCCGAGTACTACGACGGCGCCAACTGCTCGTACTACGGCGTCTGCGACCTGACCGGCCAACTGACCAGGGCCGCCCTGCCGATCACCCACTCCTGCGACGCCACCCACACCATCCGGGCCCAGTCGCTCACCGCGGCCGACCTCGACGCGGCCTGCGCCGGCGTGCTCGGCCAGGACGCCTACGTCCACGACCTGGTCAAGGACGACGGCCCCATACCCGGCCAGTACCTGTCCACCATCGACCTCGTCGTCTTCGCCGGCAGCGCCGACTACCGCACCTACGCCGGGGCGATCTTCGGCATCAGCACGGACAACGGCGGCATGACCGTGACCGGGAACCCGGCGGACCCCGCCAACGAACCGTTCGCGGTCATGTACCAAAAGCCCCGGGACGACGGGCACGCCGCCCGGATCTGGAACCTCAACCACGAGTACACGCACTACCTGGACGCCCGCCACAACATGAAGGGCGACTTCGCCCAGCAGACCTCGGTGCCGGACGTCTGGTGGATCGAGGGAGTGGCCGAGTACGTCTCCTACGGCTACCGCGGCATCACCGACGAGCAGGCCGTCGCGGAGGCGGGCAAGCACACGTACCGGCTGAGCACGCTGTTCCAGAACACCTACGCCAACAGCGACGTGACCCGCACCTATCCCTGGGGCTACCTCGCCGTCCGCTACATGTTCGAGCGTCACCCGGCCGACATCCACCGCATGCTCGCCCGCTTCCGCGTCGGTGACTACGTGGGCGGACACGCCGTCTACGCCACCGACATCGGCACCCGCTACGACGCCGACTTCGACCAGTGGCTGACGGAGTGCGCCGCCGGCGCCTGCGCGACGCCGACGGCCGGTCCAGGCATGGGCATGCCTGGACCGAGCTGACGTCAGTAACGTCCGTTCCGGTACACCTCGGCGCTGTCACCGACGGCCGTGGTCACCACGCCCCATATGTCATGGACCGTCTCACGGGCGCCCTTGTCGTGGTTGTACCCGAACTGGAAGACGTACGTTCCCGCGTCGAGCGTGATGCCCTCGTTGAGCACCACGACGTAGTCCGCTCCTCCGTCCGAGGCCTTTCCGGTGTGCACCGTGGCCTTGTCACCGAGCGACGTCCAGACTCCGGTGTTGGCCACGCCACCGGTCTGCGCCACATGCAGAACGACCTTGAGCGCGGAGAGCTTCTTGGTGGTCGTGACGGTTACGGAGCTCTGGCTCCAGTAGTCGTTCGGGGACTTCAGGGCGGTCTGGACGGAGACATAGCTGCTCTGCCCGGCCACCGAGGACTTGACGCCCGCCTGCTGGGACGCGCCCTCGGGGGTGTGCGTCGGGGTGGGGGTGGGAGTACCGGGGACCTGGGCCGCCGCGGCGGCGGCGGGAGCGGCCACCGCGGCCGCCTTCCCGGCCCCTGCCGGGGCCCGCTTCTTCTCAGGCGCCGTCGGAGTCGAAGTCGGCGTCGGGCTGCCGTCCTCGTCGAGGCCCTGGCCGGGAGCCAGGATGGGCTCCGGCTTCTCCTTGGCCGTCGCGGCGGGCGGCGAACTCATTCCCTTGACCGCTCCCGCGGCCGCGACCAGACCACCGATCGCGACGGCCGCGCCGAGCAGCCACTTGGAGACGGCGTGGCCGGCAACGCCGGTAGCCCCCACGGGAGTCGGCGCCGCGTGCGCACCGCGCTGCTGGTCGGCGGCA
Source organism: Streptomyces sp. NPDC057623 (assembly GCF_042800355.1). Lineage (NCBI taxonomy): Bacteria > Bacillati > Actinomycetota > Actinomycetes > Kitasatosporales > Streptomycetaceae > Streptomyces > Streptomyces sp. NPDC057623. Next base: position 133,976 of record NZ_JBHVGZ010000009.1, on the reverse strand, counting down.
GCGGCCTGCCACAGTGCGACGGAGGAGTCGTTGTCGGCGGCCTCCCCACTCTCCGCGCTCCCCGCACCCTGCTCCGCGTCGCCCGCCGCCTCGCCCTTGGCCTCGTCCGCGCCCTCCTCACGGACGGCGGCCGCCCGCGCTGGCGGGCCTGCCTCGGCCACGGACGACTCGGCCCGCGAGGACGCGGGCTCCTCGGAGCTCTGCTCCTCGCCCTCGGCCTGTGACGTGGCCCAAGGCAGGGGCTGGTCCCACACGGCGCCGGCCGACTGACTGGCCTTGCCGTCGGTATCGGTCCCCGGCGCGGCGGGCGTCGGCGCGACCGCGACCTGTGCTCCGGCCTGCCCGGCGGAAGCTTCCGCCCCGCCGGGTTCGTCGGAGGCGTGCTCTCCTGGTCTCATCTGGGCCTCGTTCCCTTCTTCATTCCTCGTCGGTATCGGTACGGCCGCCGGTCTCGGCAGCGCGTCGGTCATCGTTGATCAGCGTGAGAAACCTCTCCGCGCTGGCCTCTGCGGTCTCCGCTCCGTCCGACTGGTGGCCCACTATGTCGGACTCGTTCTCGGGTGCCGACTCCGGGGTCGGCGCTGGCGGAACAGAAGGTTCCGGTCGGTGGCTGTCCGACCCGGGACCACCGTTGACGCGGGTGAGAAACGCCTCGACGTGGGAGTCAACCGGGCGCTCCGCGTGGGAGGTCGGATGGGAAACCGGGTCGCCGGTGTCCGACTCCTGGGGCTCCGGTTCGGCGACGAGGATCTCCCGCAGGGCGGGGGAGTCCTCCAGGTCGGTGGGGAGCATGAGGTACAGGCCGCCGGGGGCGTCGACGAGCAGGTTCCCGTGCGGGCCGGACAGGACGAGCTCGACGTCCGCCTTGTAGTAGCGGAACTGACGGGTGGAGGCCGTGTTGCGCTCCAGGATCTCCTCGGACTCCCCGGCCTGCTCCCCGGAGCCGTTGCTCTCGAAGCGCAGGGGCAGCGAGTCCCGCACCGAGCGGCCGTCGACCTCACCGCCGACGGCCGGGCCGATGCCGGCGAACCACGCACCGGCCGCGCCGCTGACGTGCTCCTCGGTGTCCCGGCCCTGGTTGAAGTGGCGCGAGAGGATCTTCACTTCGGACCCGGGCAGCGCGGTGGCGCGGGTGATCCGCATGCCCACCGTCACCTTCTCGCCGCCGACCAGCACTTCGTACTGGTGCCGCAGCAACTGCTCCAGGCTGAGCCGCATGTGCACCTCGTTGGTGAGGTGGTCGTACAGCATGCCGAAGAGCGTCCTGCCGTCCGGCCGCCAGGACTCCGGCGCCGTCGGCTGGGGACGCGAAGTGGTCGGGGCAGCGGGCAGCACGGCCCAGCGGTTCACGGCCGCGGCGGCGGGGAGCGCCCAGGGATGCCCGTGCTCGGCCATCAGGTCCACCAGTGCGTCGTTCGACGGCCGTTCCTCCACCTCCCACCGCGCGACGGTGTTCCGGGAAGCCTCCGCGGTCGGCTGTGGTGCCCGGCCCGGCCGGACGGTGTGCTGGGGGATGACGACCCGTACCCAGCCGTCCACGGTGCCTTCCTCGGGCCGTCGCGGGAACCGGGCGACGAAGGACGGGTGCTGCTGGAGGCGTCCCGCCGCGTACCGGCGATGGCCCAGCAGGCTCGAAGTGGCGAGCGTGACGCTGTGGTAGGCGCGCACGGGTGCGGCGAGGATCTCGGGCATCTCCTTGCTGATGGCCATCTCGATGTCGAACCGCTGGCGCAGCTGGAACTCGACCGACGGGTTGCTGGTCTGGCCCCAGTAGACGCCCACGCCCTGGGCGTGCTGCTCGTGTGCCGTGCTCGCCTCGCGGGACCAGCCGCCCGCGAGCTGGAGTCCGCCGGTGGTCGAGGTGCCGACCCTGCCGTGCAGTTCGGCGTGGGCCTCGACCTCGGTCGAGCGGGACGTGCTGGTCGTGTCCTCGGTGATCGCCTTGCCGCGCAGCATCATCGTCATCTCGGGCCGGTCGTGCTGTGACATCGGCTCCAGGGTCACGGCGGTGACGTTGGTCCACAGGTAGCGGGTGGCGCCGAAGGCCGACGGAATCGGCCACCACCGCTTGACCCCGGTGGTGTTGAGCAGGGTGAACTGGTCGAGCAGGGCCGCGGGCGAATAGGAAGCCTCGATTTCGCTCAGCAGCTGGCTCGGCAGGTGGCCGACGCCGTCGGGACCGGACCGCAGCAGGCGCTGCTCGGTCAGCCACCGCTTCATCGTGTCCAGGACACCGTCGGACCTGAGGACCTCCGGGTGGGTCCCTCCGGCCAGCAGGGCCGGGTCGAAGTGGTCGGTCGGCGGGTGCGGTTCGACGTGGTCCACGCCGTCCGGTACCGGCAGGCCCAGGTCGAAGATCAGGCGCTCGGGGACCACGAAGTCCAGGCCGTGCCTGACCTCCAGGGTCAGCTCGTCGCTGGTCGTGCCGGAGGTGCCGCGGGTCACGGCGTCGGTCAGATGGCGCCCCCGCCACCGGTCGAGGGTGATCTGGAACACCGCGTCGGCCCGGTAGCTGTGCTTGGGCCCGCCGTATGTGCCGCGCGTGATGCCTACCGGCCCGACGGCGGTGCTGTCGCCGGTCTCCCAGCCCCACTGGAACCCGCCGCCGAGGGTGCCGCCGAACTGGGCGGTCAAAGCATCGTGCTGCTGGGCCGAGGACCCTTCCCCGCCGGCCGGGGCCGACTCCTCGTCCTCACCCGCACCGTGGCCGAGGTGCAGCACCGGACCCAGCCGGCCCGCCAGGCCCAGGGCGCGGGTGCGGTCGTCGGCGTGCTCGTACTTGGCGGAGGCGTTGCTGTTCTGCCACAGCTTGAAGTCGGAGCCGTCGTGGGCCCGCACATGGTGCGGGTCGACGGCGAGGATCCGCAGCCGCAGAGCCTGGTGCCACCCGTCGGGGCCGTCGGGCAGCTCCATCAGCCGTCCCTGGGCACTGGCCAACGACGGGAAACGCGCCACCAGTTCATTCGGGGAGAACAGCGCCCTGATCTGCGCGGGCCAGTTCGCCGGGTCCGCCAGCCAGGTGTCCGGATGGCCGTTGGCCTTCCGGTACATCTCCGCCGCCGCCCGCACCACCTCGGGCGGAGCCATGACCGACCGGAACACGGCGGTGGCGCCCTGGCCGACGAAGTCCACCCGCCGCTCCGCGTCAGGCAGCGCGTCGAGCGGCCGTGTCTCGTAGGCCTCGCGCAGCACGTCCCGCGAGATCCTCTCCACCGGCACATGCAGGTGCGGCACGGCCACCTGGGCCACCACCTGGTCCGGCTTGTCGATCCACCACTTCTGCTCCGGGTGACCGTCCGTGCGTACGGACAGCTCGTAGACGACGTTGTAGACGTGCTCGTCGACCTTGCCGCTCATGTCCGCGCGCTGGCCGGACGCCGCCCCGCCGGAGAACGCGTGCTTGGTCCCGCCCCCGATCCCGCCGGTCACCCCCGCCTGCCCGAGCTGCAGTCGCACCTCCTCGGTCAGCGCGACCCGGCCGCGCGCGCCGAGGAAGCCCCGCACGCTCCAGCTGTTCTTCCGCTCTCCCGTGACGGTGGCACCTTGATTGGTGCGGACGTTGAGCGACATCGGTCGCGCCTCGTCACCGGTGACGCCGCCGACGCGCTCCAGCAGCCGGGCCGCCATCGACACGTGGTACGTCCGGCCGCCCAGCCGCACCGAGTGCTCGATGCCCGACATCAGCTGCGCCAGGTCGGTCTCCAGGGACGCCCGCCCGAACGAGGTGAGCAGGTCCGCGTCCGCGCCCGCCCAGTTCACCCGGGGGCGGCGCAGTTTGACGAAGGGCGGCTCGAACGTCAGCTTCGGCCGGCGACCGGTCAGCTGCTGGTGGGTCAGCTCGATGACGGCCCGGATCTGGTCGTGGACCAGTTCGGCGCCGGGCAGCCCGAACAGGATGCCGAAGCCCGGCCCCTTGCGCGCCGCCAGAGCCAGCGGCTCGCGCTCGTGCGGCTCGGCCAGCTCCGCGTCCAGCCGCTCCGGGCGCCGGAACGCCGCCTCCGGCAGGCCTACCCCCAGCTCGGCGGCCTCGGAGAGCAGCGCTCGCACATACGGGTGGGCCTCCAACGGGCCGTCCGGCGTCGGCACAGGCTGCCGCAGCAGCGTGGCGTCCGGACCGAGCACGCGCTGCTCGAAGTCGGCGGCCTCATGGCTGGGGACGGCGAGTTCGGCCGGCACGGTCAACGTGACCGGCTCGATGCGGTGGGTGGTGGATCGCACCTCGATGGTGACGTTCAGCGAGGCGCGGTAGCGCGCGTGGTCCTCGGAGGTCTGGACGATGGTGTGGGTGTCGGTCGCCAGGGCCAGACCGTGACCGGTGCCCCGGTTGATCTCGCCGGTGAGCGAGAAGAACTCCGCCGGCCCCGCGGTGATCCGCCCGCCCAGCGAGAAGGCGGTGCGCGCGCCCTGCTTCCGGTGCTCGACCAGGGTGTTCGCGGCGTCCTCGCGTACCGGGACCTTGCTCGTGTCGCCCAGATACCGCAGGCCCTCGACCGTCGCGTGGATCGCCACATGCCCCTTGAAGGAACTGCCGATGCCCATCGAGCCGGACACCCGCCCCGTCACCAGCCCGTTGGTCAGCAGGTTCTTGCTCTGGTTGATGGCCGACCGCTCGTTCAACTGGGTGAGTGTCTGGTCCATCAGGGCTCGTACGACATCGGCCGACAGCCCCGCCGAGTGCAGCCGGCGCTCGAACTCGGCGGCCGACGGAATCAGATCGATCGCGTTGATGATGGTCCGGGCCCGCTGGTAACCGGCATCCGAGGCATCGCCGTCGCGCGGTGAGTCGTGGGGGACGTGCCGCAGAGCGCCGGGCGCGGTCAGCGACTTGGGGAGCTGCACGGTGAGGCGGGCAGGCGTGACCAGGTCGTGGTGCCGCTCCTCGCCGTCGACGAAGACCCGCAGCTTCAGGCCCGCGCCGAAGGGCGTGCTCTGCTGCATGAACACCTTCCGGTCGAAGGCCACCGTGCGGTTGGTCTGCGTCTCGCCGGTACGGTGCGCCTCCAGGGTGAGGACCGGCGCCGGTGTGACCGACGACGCGACCTTCGCGCCCGTGGAGATCGCCGTCAGCACGGACGTCCCGCCGCCCCAGCCCTGCTCCCACGCCGACTTGTGCGTGGTGGCCTGCTTGTTCCAGTTGAGGACGTACTGTTCGACGGCGGGTGTGGTCGCCGGCAACGGCTCGACATCGCGCAGCACCGGCCGCAGCCACACCACCCGACCGCCCGCGGTGAGACGCAGCCCGCGTTGGAGGGCCGCCTCCCAGAAGTCCCGCCGCCGCTCCTTGGCCTTGGCCTTGTCCGCCGCTGACGTGGCTGTGGTGTGCCCGCCTGCCGACAGCGCCTCGGGTACGGTCCCGTCCCTGAGCAGGGTGCGCAGGCCCTCGCGGATGCCGGTCGCCAGCTCGGCACTGTCGCCGTCGCTGCGCACCGCGTAGGCGATGTTGTTGGCCCACTGCCGGATCAGCGCCTCGTCCCAGGGGTCGACGGCGACGACGTTCAGCTCACCGTGCGCGTCCATGTCGTCCTGGCCCATGTACCAGGGGGCTTCGGCGTGCGGGGGCTGCGATTGTGGCTCGGGAGGGCCCGTGGGGGTGTCCGGCTGCTGCTCGTGCGGCTCCTCGTGCGGCTCTCCGGTGTCGGTGTCGGTGTCGGCCGCTGTTCGGGACTGCTCGTTCCCGGGTGATTCCACGGCGCTCTCGGACGCCTCGGATGCCTCGGAGCCGCCCTGGGGCTGCTCGGTCTCGTCCGCCCGTGGCGATGAGACCTCCGGCTCGCCGACGGCCTCGGTCTGCGTGCCGTCCGCGCTGAAGAAGTACGTCGCCCCGGTACGCCCGTTCCTGATGAAAAACTGCCGGAGAGGGTCTGTGGGCGCCCCGTTCTCGTCGCCCGCCCAGCCCACGGTGAGGTGCTCCGAGCCCTCGGGCACGTCCGCCCACTCGAACTCGAGCCCCCCGCGCGGGCCGTGGGTGACCACCAACCGCCGTCCCGCCAGCTCCTCGGTGGCCTCGTGCAAGTAGACCTCGTGCGAGACCACTTCGCCCTCGCGCCCGAACACGGTCTCCAGCCCCGTGGCCTCGTGGACCACCGGGCGCAGACCGTCCGGCTGGGCGGGCAGCACCGTGAATCCGTGCACGGAACGCCCGGCAGCGTCTGTGACGGGCCCGGCCTCGTCCAGGGCGTGCCCGGCGGCCGTCCACAGCGCCTCATGGACCGAGGCCCGCAGCTCGGTGAGCTCCTCCAGGTCCGCCGACGGGTCGAGTCCGGCACGCCGCAGGAAGTCCGTGGCATCGTCGGCGATCAACGACGTCAGCAGCGGGGGCATCTCACCGCGCGTGCCGGTCTCGCCGGTCTGCCGCGCCTTGGGCAGCGTCTCGTCGAAGATCCGGGCCAGCTCGGGGTCGTACTCCAGGCCGATGGTGCCCAAATGGTTCTGTGGCTCCACCCGGGGCGGACGCTTCGCGAACAGCCCCTCGTTCAGCCGGCCCAGCAACGTCCGCCAGGGCGCCTCACGGTGCGCGCGGACCGGTACCAGGACCCCGTCCGTGCCGAAGCGGAACGCCTCGTCGGTCACCCGGTCGGTGAGGACGTAGGCGTCCGAAGTCGTCTCCAGGCCGTGGGACGCCACGACCCACGGGTCGTCGGCGACGAGTTCGGCGACCCAGCCCGAGGGCGCGGTCTCGGAGACAGGAACCCGGAGCCTGCGGATCAGCGCGCCTTCCAGGTGACCGGGCAGCCCCGCGCCGGTCAGCGGCACCTCGACATCGCGGGGTACGCCGGTTCCGTCGAAACGCCACCCCAGGTCGTCGCCGGGAGTGCTGACCCACACCTCGGTCAGCGTCCCCGCCGCGTCGCGGACCTCGCCCAGCTCGTACTGGTCGGCCCCTGCTACGGACAGCTCGGGACCGTCCTCACCGGCGGCGAACCGCAGGAAGTCCTCCGTTCCGGCCAACCGCACGTCCAGCGCCTGCGGCGTCCGGTCCGCCCCGAACTGCCAGCGCTTGTCCCCCGCCGCGTCGGACACGGTGTACCCGCCGTCCGTGCGCGACGTCACCGTCCAGCCCGGCACCGCTGGCCCGTCCGCGTCCACGACCTGCGGGAGCGGCGGCAGGCCCAGCAGCTCGTACCGGGCGACCGCTTCCGGCGACGGCTCCTGCAGCCGGAACCGCGGAGTCGCGTGCGACTCTTCGGGGATGGTCGTCAGTCCCGGCCGCCACCGCGCCCCGCGCTCCCTGCCGCGGCCTACCGTCCGCTCGGGCTCCTCCTCCGGTTCCTCAGGCTCCCGGGTGACGTCGCGGGGCTCGGGCTGCTGGTCCTGTTGGTCCTGCTCGTCCTGCACGGCCTGTCGAGCAGACGGCTCCGCCGGGGCGTCGGCCGGCGGTGTCTCCACCGCGTACAGCGGTTCCTTCCCGCGGCCGGTGACCGTGTCGCCGGACGACTGGGCGGTCCGGGGCAGTACCTGACGGACCAGTACGCCCCGGTCGTTGAAGTGCCACTCGGCTGTGGTGCCTTCGGACGGGCCCGTCAGTGGGACGGTGACCGTGAGGCGGTCCGGGAAGCGGGCGAGACGTCCGCCCTCGACCCAGGTGCCCTCGACGTCCAGGAGCTCCAGCGGACCGTCGATGCCCACCGGCTCCCGCATCCGCACCACGTGGTCGAGGCCCGGCAGCTCGAGCTCGCGGTACTCGAAGCGGTTGGCCGAGTCCAGGTACAGGTTGCCCTCGGCGCCCCGGACGACGAACCCGCCGTTCTCCCGCGGCAGCACCGTCCGGTCCGGCACGACCTCACCGGCGGCGTCCACCAACTCCAGGCGCGATGTCGCCGGGGACGTCCCGGTCGCCGGAGTGTCGGTCCGGCGCATCCGGTATCCGGCCAGCGGCGCGATGCCATGCAGGGGCTCCTTCACCACCCGCACCACCGGATCGGCGGCAGGTCGAGGCGACTGCCCCGCAGGTTCCTCGGACCCTTCGGACCCTTCGAACTCCTCCGGCACCGTCGACAGCGACGTCCGGGTGTCGTCGGCAGCCGGCACGCGCAGGCCCAGTCGGGCCAGTCCCTCCTGGTCGACCAGCACGAGGATGGGCTCGTCCGGCTCGGTGGTGCGCGGCGTCTGCCACTCCGCGAGGGCGGGACGGCTCCGCGCAGGAATCTTCTTCTCGCGGTAGGCGGGCGTGACCGTCCACTTCGGAGTCAGCCGCACCAGGTAGTGAGGGCCGGCTTCGGCTTCCTCCGCCGGCTTCGGAACCTCGCGGGTCGTGTCCGCCGCCACGGACTTCGGTTCGCCGTACGTCAGCCAGGTGCTGTACGGATCGCCGAGCAGCGTGAAGGGCCGGTTGGCCGCGGTCTCGTCCGCGATCTGGATCGCGGGGTGCCGGAAGTCGGCGATCCACTCCGGGCCCAGCTCACCCGCGCTCGTATAGGTCGTCCCCGCCTTCGAGGTGTCGGTGGCGGCCCTCGTCAGGGAGCCGCGCTGGATCACCCGGACGACCTCCCGATCCACCACGTCGGCCTTGACCGTCACCTGTGCCAGGGCGTCCCCGGCGACGTCGATCACATGGCCCTGCTCGGAGAGCGCCTGCGGCAGCCTCGACCGCAGCAGTTCGGAACCGGTCTGCGACAGGAGCTTGAAGCCCGCGCTCGGACGCAGTACCGGCCGCCCGTCCCGGCCCTCGAAGGCCAGGCCGTTCAGCATCTCGTGGAGCTTCGGCGCGCCGAAGGGGCGGACCAGCGTCTTCGTGGGCAGGCCCACCGGCAGTCCGGCGTCCTGCTGCCACCGCGACAGCGAACCCTTGACCGGCGCCCCGGTCGACGGACCCGCCTCGTCCGCCGGGAGCACCTCCTGCGCGGGCACGGTGGAGCGGGCCGCGCCGGGCAGCGTGAACTGCTCGGTCCACGAGCCGTCGTAGGAACGGCCGCCGGGCTTGGGCATCCAGTGCGGCAGATGCTTGCTGTAGGTGCCCGGACTCGCGTGCGGATGCACCTCCATCGTGACCCGCAGATCGTGGAGGAACTGCACACTCACCCCGGACTCGGAGCCGGCCAGCGAGTCGGCGTGCTCGTTCGACACCTCGTCCTTCGTGGTCCAGGAGTGGGCACCGCCGACTCCGGCCATGAAAATCGCTCCCGGCAGGCCCGTCGCGCCCAGATTGGCGACGAGGTACGCGCCCCACAGAGCGGCCCAGCCGGACTGCGTCGTGTCGGCCGCGCGATCGGTCGTGTCCAGGCCGCCGCGCGAGATGTGGCGGGAGCGCGTGGCGTGGTACGTCCCCTCGCCCAGCTGCGCCTTCAGCACCACCAGCTGTTCCACCTTGCCGAAGGCCGTGTCGCCCTCCAGGAACACCGGCCGCCCGCCGTTCAGCATCTGCTCGACCGCCGTACCGGAGGCGGCCCCCGACAGCACCGGGCCCAGCACGTCCTGCACCAGCCGCTCGTTGATCCGCTCGAACCTCGTCGGCCGCCCGTTCGCCACGGACCACTCGTCCAGCCGACGCGCGATCTGCTGGACCAGCTCACCGCCTGCCTCCAGCCGGTACAGATCGACGCTGCCGCTGCCCTGGCCCACGTTGGAGGGCGCCCGCACCGCCGGCACGTCCGGCGTCGGTGACTCCTGAGCCGGGGACTCCACCACCGGGGATTCCGCCGCCGGGGACTTGGCCGCAGGTGTGTCCGGATCCTGCCGTGTTTCGGTGTCCACGTCGGCCTCGGCCACCGTCGCGCGGTAGCGCTCCGCGTCGAGCTCCGCCAGCTTGGCGATGTCCGCCTCGGTCAGTTCGCCGACTCGGTGGATATCACCGGCCGGCACCCACACGGTGACCGCCTCGGGCACCCGCACCCAGGACGCCCGTTCCTCGGCCGGGTCCCGATGGAGCCGCTTCGCAAGGTCCTGCCAGGCCACGTCCTTGGAGGTGCGCGCCTGGTAGGTCGCGTCGAAGCTCACCAGGTAGCCGCGCTCGACCCACTCGTCGGTGGACACGTCCTTCGCGGTTCGCCCGGCGGACGCGCCCTGCGTCTTGACATAGCTCAGCGAGCCGCCGACGTCGCCGCCGACATAGATGTTCGCGTTGGGGGTCGGCGTCAGGATGCCGCCGCCGAGCTTGCCCTTGACGGCCCACCCCTGCTGGGCGTCCGTCGCCCGCTCGACCTGCCCGTGTCGCGTGCCGCCGAAGCGGTGCGCCTCGTCGACCGCCACGATCCGCGGGTCACCGAGCCGGGCCGACAGGCCCACGCGCGCGAACAGTTCGCGGTTGCCCGCGAGTCCCGCCCGGTTGTGGCTCTTCAGGGGGACGGTGTCCGCGAGTCCCACCGCCCGCTCGAAACCGGCCATCCTGGCCGTCGGACCGGTGAAGCTCTCCAGGACGTCCAGCGCGGCGTTGCGCTCGCTGATCTCGTCCGGGTTCCGCTCCAGCCAGTTCTTGCCCTGGTGCTGGTCGAACTCGGCCGGGGCGCTGCCCGTCAGCGGCCGGCGGTAGAACTCCCGCCAGCTCGTTCCGGGCGGGGCGGCCAGCATCTCGGCCATTTTGCTCTGCAGCATCGGCACGGGCTTCAGCGAGTCCAGCCGGTAGTCGGCGGGCAGGTGTCCCGCGCGCTGGTCCGGCTCCGGCGCGTTCCCCGCCTGCCACACCGGGGCGGACGCCTCGGCCGTGTCCCGCGACGGCTCCACCAGCGGCACCGCGGCACGCTCGGGCACCGCCACCTCGACCCGGCCGTGAATCCTGGGGGACCCGTCGCCCGAGGTGTCCCGCCACCGCTCTACCTCGCCCGGCGTCGACCAGCGGCCACCCACCCGGACCTCGAAGTCGACCGGGAAGTCGAAGCGGTGGACGCCCGTGCCGCCGCCCAGCGACCGCTCGGACCCCAGCTTCTGCAACACCTTGTGGGTGTAGACCTGGTTGGACTTGTACGCCAGCCCGGTGCCGGCGTACTCGATCTCGTCGCCGTCGACGATGTACCCGGCTGCCGCCACGCCGAAGGAGCTGTCCCGGCGCCTGGTGAACGAGGTGCTCTGGGAGAGGCTCGCGGAGGTGGAACCGGTCAGCTTCACGTCCGCCGCCCGGCCGGGCAGGTACCGGCCGTCCGCGGGGCGCAGCACACCGCGGACGAACACATCCGGGGCACCGCTGAACCAGGCGCTCAAGGGGAAGCGCACCCCGTCCCCGCCGTTCGCCAGCTCCCGCGCGTGCTCCCGCAGGAAGGCGCGCAGCCTCGTCCTCGTCCTGTCCAGCCGGGTGGCGTCCAGCAGGCCCTCCGCGTGGAGACGGTGCAGCACCCGGCCGGCGATGTCCTCCACCGTCTCGTCCGCGAGCCGGTACACGGAGTCCAGCCGGTCCGCCACCGTGAACCGGTTCACTCCCGCCGGCTCCTCGACGGCAGTCGGCGGCGCGGCGGACTCCTCCGTCTCGGCGGGGGCATCCGTGGGCACCGTGTCCTGGGCGCCGTCCGCCGGCGCAGCCGCGTCGCGCTCGCGCGTCCACAGCGTCGCCACACCGCCGTCGACCCGCTGCGCCCGGCCGTCCGGGCCGCCCACCCGGACGACGAGGGTGAACTCCGCCCGGCGCTTGTGGATCGCCCCGCTGTACTTCTCGGCTTCGGTGCGCTCGCGCTTGTCGGTGACGTCGGTGGTGTTCTTGGTCAGTCCGTAGCCCAGGACGACCGGTCCCACCGTGCCGGTCGCGTGGGTCGTGTTGCCCACGCCCACCGTGACGCCGGCACCCCAGCGCTGGGTCACGCCCTGCCCCGAGGTGTTCTCCTCGCTGATCTCGTGGGTGCGGGTGACGGTGCCCTCCGCGTCCGGGAGGTCCTGTACGACGACGTCCTTGGCGATGGCCAGCATCACCTGGGTCCGCCCCCAACGGCCCTTGAACGGGAAGGACTTGCGGACCGGCTCACCGCCGAACAGTTCCGTCGCGTGCTCGGGCAGCCGGTCCAGCCAGGTGCGCAGGTCGCGCGCCACGGGGTCGTTCACGTCGAACTCACGGCCCAGCGCCTTCTCCACCTCGCGGACGACAGCGGAGTCGACGCTCGTGAACTCGGCGTGCACCACTTCCTCGGTGCGCAGCCGCTCGGTGCCCTGCGGACCGTCGCTCCGTGCGTCGGTGTCCTCGGCCGGCTTGGGCCAGGTGAGCCGCACCGGTACGTGGACGATGTCCTCCCGGACCCTGGCCTTGCTCCAGGGCCACCGGCCGGGCTTGCGCACCGAGACGCGGTACGTCACGTCGTGCCTGGCCCGCGTGACCGGGACCCCGGTCTCGACGACATTCGTCTTCATGCTGCGCTTCGTCGTCGCGGACTGCTTCGAGTCCCGTGCGTTGAAGATCCCCGCGATCTTCGCGTAGACCTGCACCCACGGCAGGGGGACGCGGCCCGCCGCCGGTTCGAGGGACGGCGGCTGGCGGGTGGCCGACGAACTGTGGTCCTCCACCACCTGGGTCCGGTCGAAGGTGAAGTCGTCGGTGCCGTCCGTCACGCCGTGCGGTGTGCCGAGGCCCACGGCCTCCACGACCACCTGTGGCCCACCCTTCGCCCGGCCACTGAAGTCGACGATGTGACCGCCGTCCAGGGCGCGGTGGAAGTTCGCCTTGAGCTGCTCGTCCGAGAAGGCGTTGTCGATCAGCGCGTACGTGCCGCGCTCGGCGGCGGCGAGTCCCACCATCCGGACGACGGCGGTGCGCACGTCGGAGCCGTCGATGTCGCCGGTCACCTTCGGCTGCTCGGCCCGCGCCCGGCGCGTCAGCTCGGCGGGGTCGAGCGGGTGGTCGCTCCTGCCGAGCACGTCCGCCAGGTCGGCCTTGGCGAACAGGTCGGTCAGCGTCTGCCGGGCGCCCTCGGCGGCAGCCTGTGGCGCGGGCGCCCGCGTCGGCCGTGGCGCGGTCTCGTTCGCGTCGGCCTGATGCGCGGTTTCGGTCGTCGGCTGCGCGGCGGCCTCGAACCCGGCGGCTTCCCGCATCATCTGCCCGAACACCTGCGTGAGCGGCGACCCTGACGCCTCGTCGTCCCGCGGCATCTCCGCCGGCAGGGACTCCCGCGCGTCCGCGTCGAAGAAGCGGGTGATCCCCGTCATCACATCGGTGAGGGAGAACCCGCCCTGCAACCGCTCGGCCCGTTCGCCCTCCAGCGGGGCGACCAGGAACGAACCGGTGAGGTGAGGCGGCGTGATCAGTTCCGGCCGCCGCCGCGCCATGTCCGCAGCGTGCGGCAGCCGTACCAGCAGCCCGTCCGGCAGTCCCTCGGACACGCCGGTCAGCGGCAGCTCGCGGCGGCCGTCGGCGCCGGCGGTCGCCGGGTCCCCGGCCTCCTGACGCTCCGCGGTGACGGACTGCCCCTCGGGGGCCTCGCTCGTCTCGGCCCGCACCGACGGGCCGTCCTCGGCCTCCAGCCGCTCGTGCCGCCGGGCGTCCGCGCCAGCCGTCTCGTCCCGGTCAGCCGTCTCCTCCGCGTCAGCCGTCTCGTTCCGGTCAGCCGTCTCCTCCGGGCCAGCTGTCTCGTCCGGGTTCGCTGTCTCGTCCGGGTCAGCGGTCTCCTCCGGTGCCTGCCTCTGAGCGGTGTACACGTCGGCGGTCGCCGATGCCGCGTCAGGCTCGGCGGTCGGTGCCTCCAGGGGCGTTACGTCGGAGGCCTCCAGGTCCGCGAGCCCGCTCGCCGTCCCGTCCGGGCTCGCCGTCTCGACCGGCGTCTGCCACGCGGCCGCGAGTTGACGGTAGGTGACCCGTTGGCCGGGCGTCTTCAGTCGGCCCATCAGGTCGAGGAGCCGCAGCCGCGCGCCCTGCTCCACCGGGGCGTCCCCGGCCGTGCCGTTCAGCCGCCGCAGCAGCATGTCCAGGTGGTTCCCGGTGACGGGTCGGTCCCCGCCGAGCCTCGGGGCGCGGTGGGTGAGGTCCATGGCCCGGCGCACATTCGTCAGGCGCTCGACGGTCAGGTGCTCCGGCCCCCCGTACACCTCGCTCGCCAGCAGGCCGAGCCGCCACAGATCCAGGCCACCGTCCGCGCCGACGCGCCGGGCGAGCGGCCGGAGGTCGCCGCGCTGCCGCACCGGCACGCCCGCCAGCCGCTGCAGCGCCTGCCTCAGCGCCGCCGCGTGGACCAGACCCGTGCCCGGGTTCTCCGGGTCCAGGACCGGGAAGTCCGGCAACTCCTCGGTGACATGGATGACTTCGTGGTGGTCGCCGACGACCTCACGGGAAGTGATCCTCAGCCTGGCCCCGGGGAGCAGCAGCACCTCCTCCTCTCCCACGATCGAGGCGAAGGCCGAGATGTCCCGGCCCCAGTTCCCGGTGAGCTGGGCCTTGACCAGCACAGGGTGGGTCATCGGCAGGCGGATCGGCCGGTCGACGAACTGCATGGCCATGCCCTCGTACCGGCTGAAGCTGGAGAACGCCTTGGAGGAGACCTCCGAGCCGCCGAAGGTGGGCGAGATGAACCGGCCGACACCGGAGTGGAGATCGCCGAGAGAACGCGTGCCGCGCGAGACCTCGCCGAACGCGGGCGGCAGCAGTGACAGGGCGTCCAGCAGCATCGCCGCGTGCGCCGTCATCTCCCTCTCGATGACGGGCAGCAGCGAGTCCGCGGCGGCCCGCAGCCGGGCCTTGTACTGCGTCAGAGCGTCCGGCGTCATGGTCGCGGGGCGGGTCGCGCCGACCTCGCGAATGACCGGGTTCTCGCTCAGCACCGGCGGCAGCGCGACCGGGACCCGGTTGCCGAGATGGTCGTCGATGGCCCGGCGGATCTGGGTGCGCAGCGCCACGCGGGTGCCGCCGGACTTGAACGAGAGCAGCACGTTCATCAGCGCGAAGGCGGAACCGGTATAGGTGTTCAGCACGGCGAAGTGGGCGGGGCTCAGCCGCTCCAGCACCTGACGCGCCGTCATTCCGTGGTCGCGCAGCCAGCGCTCGGCCCCGGGCTCCAGCTCCGCATCGTCGCTCAGCGGCCGTCCGACAAGGTCCCGGAAGGCCCTCCGGCGTTCCGCGGCCTCGTGCAGCCCCTGCTCGCCGGGTTCGCTGTAGCCGCCGTCCGCGACCGGGGTGTTGATCCTCGACCAGTACGCGGACTCGTGCGGCAGCATGCCGTCCCGGCCCACCCGGCCGCGCAGCTCCGCCATGCTCACCCCGGGGACGGACCGGTACATCCGCGTCGCGTCGTCCAGCCGGTTCCCGGCCAGCGACGGCACCACGTCCGCGGTCTGCAGACCCGCGAGGACCTCGTACAGCGAGTGGTCCCGCGCGGGAAGCACCCAGCCCAACAGAGCCAGCGCCAGACCGTCGGCCTGCGCCTGCTCCACGTTGAGCAGCTTGAAGGCGTTCCCCACCTGCGCCGCCGTCGCCGAGACACCCGTACTCCGCGGAATTCCCCGTGCGTCCACCGTGTGCGCCCGGTCCGAGACCGCGCTCAGGGGCAGCTCCGGACCCATTTCGCCGGGGGCCGGGTCGCCCGCCCGCGGATCCTCGATGAGCGCGGGCTCCGCGAGGATCCGGGTGACGCCGGTGACCGCACGGCCCACGGTGTTCCGCCACATGCTGCGGTGCACCTCGATTCCGAGCACGCCGGCGGCGTCGCGCAGCTCGTCCAGCACGGGCTCACCCTGCTCGTCGAAGGTGAGCTCATGGAGCGGGATCCGCTCGGTACGGAAGCCCATCACCTCCAGAGCGGCCCGATCCGTCGTCAGGAACGCCGCCCCGCGCTCACTCGGCGAGGCTCCGGAGCCGACGTACTTGGCCGCCTCCCGACGCCACGACGGCGACTGCGCCACCACGGTGCCGACGGCGAAGAAGTCCCGCTCGAAGGCCGCCGCCCGGCCCGGCGCCACCCGGCTCAACAGCGCATGCACCTGTGACCGCAGACCGCCCCGCAGGAACGCCGCCTGGGCACGTACCGCGGGTGTGTCCAGGCCCAGCTCCGCCGCCTTCGCCCAGTCCCCGTCGTCCGCGATCCTGAGCAGCAGCGACTTCAGCGTCAGCGGCGACTCGCTCAGGAACGCCGCGTTGACGAACGCCGTCATCAGCTCGCGCACACTGCCGCGCTCCAGCAGTTGCTGCAGCCGCGACAGCCGCGACCCCGCGGCATCCTGGCCCGCCGCCGAGGCGTCGTCGGTGAAGAACGCCTTCGCGGTCTGCTCCGGGTCGACGTCCGCGTCCGCCCCGCGCAGCACGTCGAACAGCCGGGACACGCTCTGCCGCGCGGTCTCGACCGCCAACGGGTGGTGGGAGGCGAACGAACCCAGACGCGCCTCGAACTCCCGCGCCCGTTCGGCGTACGCCTCGTCCGCGTACAGCGTCCGCAGCATGCGGGCCGTGCCGTCCGGACTCAGCCGCGGCAGCTCGGCACCGGCCGTCTCCGACTCGGTGGGGCCGTCCGGCAGCGTCTCCCACAGGCCGTCATCCCCTCCCTGCCCGGCACGCGACCGTGCGTCGTCGGTGACGGACCACATGTCGTCCCCGGCCTGCGAGGCTTCGTCCCCGAGCGGCCCCGCGTCGAGGTCGGTCAGCGAGGACTCGGATCCGTCCAGCCCCCGTTCGGACCCGCCCACCTCCGCTTCGGAGCCGTTCCGCCAGGTGAGGGAGCCGATGCTGGAGAGGGAACTGACCGAGGCAGCCGGACTGCCCGGCTCCCGTTCCACCTGGTCCTGAGCGGCGGAGTCCACGTGCTCCGTCCGGCTCTCCGCGGGTCGGAGATCCTGGCCCGGCGCTTGCGAACCCTCGGCCTCGGCGGGCTGTTCGAGCGGCGCCTGCGAGATCCCTTGCGGCGACGGGTCGTCGACGGAGGCCGGCGGGTCCGGCACCTCGCCCGCACCCCGCGAGGGCGCCGCATCGCGCGGCGTCCGCCACGCCTGCGCGAGCTGCGCGTACGTCACCGGCCGGCCCGGTGTCTTGAGGGCGGCGACCAGGTCCATCAGCCGCAGCCGCGCGGCCGGGTCGACCACGTTGTACGGCCCGACGCGGTCCAGGCGACGCACCAGGGCGTTGAGATTCCCGAGGGAGACCGGCCACTCGGAACCGAGCTTCAGGACCCGGCGTGCCAGGTCCACGGCGCGGCGCACGGTCGTGAGCCGCTCGACGGTCAGGTGCTCGGGACCGCCGTACACGTCGCCCGCCACATCGGCCAACTGCCAGAGGTTCAGCCCGCCGTTCACGCCCACCCGCCTCGCGAGCGGCCTGAGATCGGCGCGCTTCACCACCGGGCGGGAGCCGGAGAGCCGCTGGAGTGCGCCGCGCAGTGCGGCGGCGCGGGTCCGTGCCTCGGCCGGGCTCAGGGTGTCCGCGGTGGGGAACTCCGGCAGGGCCTCCTTGGCGACGATCAGCTCGTAGGCGCCGCTCTCGCCCTTGGCGATCGTGCGGCGGGTGATCTTCATCCGGGCCCCGGGCAGCAGCAGGATCTCCCGCTCGGCCGGCTTCGCCGAGAAGGCCGTGATGTCCCGGCTGTAGGCCCCGCTGAGTTCGGCACCGACCAGTACGGGATGGGTCATGGGCAGGCGGGCCTGGAAGTCCATGAACACCTGGGCCTGATCGCGACCCCGGGCGAAGCTGGAGAACGCCGCGAAGGACAGCTCCGATCCGGCGAAGGTGGGGGAGACGAAGCGTCCGATCCCCGAGGTGAGGTCGCCCACGGAACGGGTGCCGCGCCAGGCCATGCCGAAGGCCGGCGGCAGCTGCGCGAGAGCGTCCACCAGCATCGCGTTGTGAACCGACAGTTCCTTCTCGATACCGGGCAGCAGCGGCTCGACGGCGGCGTGGAGCTGCTTCTTGAGCCGAGCCAGCTGCTTGGGCGTCATGGAGGTGCGGTCGGCGGCCAGCAGTCCGCTGACGCCGGGGTCGCCCACCAGCACGCCCGGCACGACCACGCGGTTGTCGTCGAGGTGCTTGTCGAGCAGACGCTGGACCAGGACGCGCAGCGCCGACCGGGTGCCCGCGGACTTGAACATGAGCAGCACGTTCATCAGCCGGAAGGCCGGGCCGGTGTAGGCCATCAGGGCGGCGAAGTGACCCAGGCTGAGCCTCTCCAACACCTGTTGCGGTGTGGTGTCGTTGTCCCGCAGCCACAACTGCACGTGGGGGTTCTGCCAGTCGTCCGGGCGCGGGTCGGCGAGGTTCTTGAAGTCGTTCCGCCGCCGTACGGCCTCTTGCAGCAGCGTCCGCTGTTGCTCCTTGTCCACGAACGACATGCGGCCCTCGCGCAAACCGCCGTGCTCGTGCGGGGTGTTGAGCTTGTACCAGTAGGCGGCCTCGTGCGGCAGCATGCCGTCCTCGCCGACCTGCTCCCGCACCTCGGCAAGCCGCAGCCCCGGAACCGACCGGTACATCCGGGTCGCGTCGTCCAGCGGATTCGCCGCCAGCGACGGCACCACGTCCGCCGTCTTCAGGCCCGCCAGGACCTCGTACAGCGAGTGGTCCTCGGCCGGCAGCAGCCATCCCACCAGCGACAGGGCGAGTCCGTCCTTGTCCCCACCGGGCACGTTAAGCAACTTGAACGCGTTGCCCGTCTTCGCCGCCCGCGCCGACACACCGACCCCGAGCGGAATGCCACGCTCTTCGCGCATCTCCCGCTTCGACGACGCCGACTGCGCCACGTCGCTGTCCGAGGCGAAGAAGCCCCTCTCGAAGTCCTTCGCCTTCCCCGGCGTCACCGCGTCCAGCACGTTACTGATCCGGGTGCGCAGCCCGCCGCGCAGGAACGCCGTCTGTTCCCGCAGCGCCTTTTCGTCCAGGCCCAGCCGCCTGGCTTCCGCCCAGTCCCGGCGCTCCGCGATGTCCAGCAGCGACGACCGGAGCGTCAACGGGGAGTCGCTGAGCCATGCCGCGTTGTGGAACGCGGTCATCAACTCCTGTACGGTGCCCCGCTCCAGCAGAGAGCGCAGACCGTTCGGCGTCACCTCGCCCTTGAAGAAGACCCGCTCGATCTCCTCCCGGCCACGGTCCGGATGTGCCTGGGACAGCACGTCGAACAGACGCGACACACTCTCCCGAGCCGACGCCACCGCACGCGGATGACCGGCCGCGTACGACCCCAGTCGCGCCTCGAACTCCTGCGCGTGCTCGGCGTACTCCGGAACCGCGTACAGCGCTCGCAACGTCCGGTCCCCGGCCACGGCGACCGGCTCCACCAGATCCACCGCATCACCGTCGACCACGGTGAAACCACCGGGTACGGCCTCGGTGACCGGTTCCGCGGCGGGCGCCGCCTCCTGCGTGGCGTCCTGGGCCGGCGCCGCCTCGGACGGTCCGACCGCCGCTTCGGAGGGCTCGACCGGCGTCTCGGACGGTCCGACCGGCGTCTCGGACGGTCCGACCGCCATTTCGGAAGGCTCGACCGGCGTCTCGGAAGGCTCGACCGCCGTTTCGGAAGGCTCGACCGCCGTTTCGGAAGGCTCGGCTACGGCCTCGGCAGGCGATTCGACAGGCGCCTGCGAAGGACCGTGCGGCGACGTGTCGTCGAGGGAGGCCGGCTGGTCGTCGAGGGAGGTCGGCGCGTCCGACACCTGGCCCGGCGCGTCCGACACCTCGCCCGCGACGTGCGCGGGCTCGTGGGCGGCCGAGGTCGTCGTCTGCCACGCCTCCGAGAGACGGGTGTACGTCACCCGCCGCCCCGGCGTCTTGAGCTCCGCGACCAGATCCAGCAGCCGCAGCCGTGCGATCTCCTCGACCGGGGTGTCGTCCGCGGCACGGTCCAGGCGACGCACGACCGCGTCCAGATCCTCCACGAACACCGGCTCGCCGGAGCGCAGTCCGAGCGCCCTGCGGGTCAGGTCCGCGGCCCGCCGCGAGGTCGCCAGCCGCTCGACGGTCAGCTGCTCGGCACCGCCGTACACGTCGCTCGCCAGCCCGGCGAGGCGCCAGACGTCCAGCCCGTTCGCCGCGCCGATCCGCGCGGCGAGCGGCTTGAGGTCGGCGCGCTTCAGCACGGGCCCGGTGCCGGACAGCCGCCGCAGGACGTCCCTCAGCGCTGCTCCCTCGGCCTGTGCCGGGAACTCGGGCAGCTCCTCGACGGCCTCGATCAGCTCGTACCGTCCGTCGACGCTCTCGTCGACGAGCCGAGAGGTGATCTTCATCCGGGCCCCGGGCAGGAGCAGGACCTCCCGCTCGTCCGGGTCGTCGGCGAAGGCGGAGATGTCCCGGCCCCGGTTCCCGGTGAGCTCGGTGCGGAGCAGCACAGGATGGGTCATCGGGAAGGCGGTCTGCAGCCCCATGAACCACTGCGCCGTGAACTCGTTCCGGCTGAAGCTGGAGAACGCCTTGAAGGAGACCTCCGAGCCGCCGAAGCCGGGCGAGATGAACCGCCCGATGCCCGAGGTGAGGTCGCCCACCGAACGCGTACCGCGCCACACCTCGCCGACCGCGGGCGGCAGCAGCGACAGGGCGTCCAGCAGCATCGCGGTGTGGACCGCCATCTCCCGCTGGATGTCGGGCAGCAGTCGTTCCACGGCCGCTTGAAGCGGCTCCCTCAGCCGCCACTTGAGCTGACTGCGTTCGTCGTTGCTCATGTCCCGGTGCTCGTTCAGGGCGGGAAGCAGCTCACGGATGGCCGGGGCGTCCCGCAGCACCGGCGGGAGGACATCGCTGGGGTCGTCGAGGTAGCGGTCGAGCAGCCGCATGGTCTGGATGCCCAGCGCCAGGCGGGTGCCACCGGACCTGAACGTGAGCAGCACGTTCATCAGCGGGTGCGCATGGCCCGTGTAGGCCATGATCGCGACGAAATGGCTCGGGCTCAGCCGTTCCAGAACCTGACGGGCCGTCATACGATTCTCGCGAAGCCAGCGTTCGGCCGGCAGCTGCTCCGGCTCCTCCGACTCGCTGTCGCTGTCCAGCGGCTCGTCGACCAGGCGCAGGAAGGCCTGGCGGCGTTCCCCGGCGAGCCGCAGGGATCCATCGCCGGGCTCGCGGAAGCCTCCGTTCTCGACCGGGTTGACAGCCTTGGCCCAGTAGACGGCCTCGTGGGGCAGCATGCCGTCCTCGGCGACCAGCTCCCGCAGTTCGGCCAGGGACAGCCCCGGAACGGCCCGGTACATCCGCGCCGCGTCGTCCAGCGGGTTGGTGGCCAGCGACGGCACCAGGTCCGCCGTCTTCAGGCCCGCCAGGACCTCGTACAGCGAGTGGTCCTCGGCCGGCAGCATCCACGCCACCAGCGACAGGGCGAGCCCGTCCGCGTCCCCGCCGGGCACGTTGAGCAGCTTGAAGGCGTTGCCCATCTTCGCCGCGTGCGCCGAAACCCCGGCCACGAGCGGCATGCCGCGCTCGTCGTGCATCTCCCGGTACAGCGAGGAGCCCTGCCTCAGCACCCAGTTCACCCGGCCGGAGACCACCGCCAGCGGCAGCTCCGGACCCTCCTCACCGTCACGCAGGTCACCCGCACGCGGATCCTCCACGGTCGCCGGCTCCGCCACGATCCGGGTGACGCCGGTGACCGTCCGGCCCTCGGTGCCCTCAGGAGCGCTGTAGTGCACCTCGACACCCAGCACGCCGGGAGCGGCGCGCAGCCCGTCCAGCACGGGCGCGCCCTGCGCGTCGAAGACGACGTCCGTCGGCGGCACCTGCTCGGTGCGGAAGCCCAGCACCTGCAGCGCCACCCGACTCTCCGGCGCGGCCAGGAACGCCGTCTCCCGCTCGCTCAGCGGAACTCCCGCGCGCACCAGGTCACGCGGCGTCCTGGCGACCTGCGGGGCCAGCCGCTCCCCTTCCGGGCGCCAACGCCGGGCCCCGCCCAGGTACTTGCGTGCTTCCCGCTTCCAGGACGCCGACTGCGCCACCACGTTGCCGACGGCGAAGAAGTCCTTCTCGAAGGCCTTGACCTTCCCCGGCGCCAGCACGTTCAGCACCCCGTTGATCCGGGTGCGCAGCCCGCCGCGCAGGAACGCCGCCTGCTCCCGCAACGCCTCCACGTTCAGGCCCAGCTGCTCCGCCCGGGCCCAGTCCCGGTCCTTGGCGATGTCCAGCAGCAGCGACCTGAGCGTCAGCGGGGAGTCGTTGTACCAGGCCGCGTTGTAGAACGCGGTCAGCAACTCGCGTACGTTCCCGTCCTCCAGCAGCACCCGCAGACCGGCCGACCCGGCCCGCTCGCCGACCTGCCCCGCCGAGGTCACCTCGTCCTTGAAGAAGACCTGCTCGATCTCCGCGCGGCCACGGCCGGGATGTGCCTGGGACAGCACGTCGAACAGACGCGACACACTCTCCCGAGCCGATGCCACCGCACGCGGATGAGTGAACACGTACGACCCCAGGCGCGCCTCGAACTCCTGTGCCTTCGCGGCGTACTCCGGGTTCGCGTACAGCGCCCGCAGCGACCGGTCCCCGCCCAGGGCGACCGGCTCCACCAGATCCACCGTGTCACCGTGGACGACGGTCAGAACGTTCGGGGCGGTCTCCTCGGGGAGCGGCGCGGTCCGCTCCGGCAGCGGCGCCGGCTCGGACGATTCGGCAGGCGCCCGGGAGGATTCGGCCGGGTCGGCGGCAGACGGCTCGATCGGCGCGGGGGAGGACCCGTGCTCGGACGAGTCGTCGAGGGAGGCCGGCGGGTCCGTCACCTCGCCCGGAACCCGCGCGGGCCCGTGGGAGGCCGGGGCGGTCGTCTGCCACACCTCGGCGAGCTGGGGGTACGTCACCCGCTGTCCCGGCGTCTTCAGCGCCGCGAGCAGGCTCAGCAGTCGTAGTGTGGCGACCGCCTGGACCGGGGTGTCGTCCGTGGCACCGTCCAGGCGGCGCACCAGGGACTCCAGCTGCTCGACGGCCACCGGACGGTCCGAACCGGGGCTCAGCACCCGGCGGGCCATGTCCGCCGCCCGGCGTACGGTCGCGAGCCGCTCGACGGTGAGGTGTTCCGGACCGCCGTGGACCTCGGCCGCCAGCCCGGCGAGGTGCCAGACCTGCAAGGTGTTCCGTGCGCCGATCCGGGTGACGAGCGGCTTGAGATCGGCGCGCCTGATCACGGGCCCGGTGCCGGACAGCCGCTGAAGGACGTCCCTCAGGGCCATGGCCTGGGCCTGCGCGGCCGGGTTCTCCGGGGCGAGGACGGGGAAGTCCGGCAGCTTTTCGACGGCCTCGATCAGCTCGTACGCCTTGGACCCGCTGCCCACCACCTGGCGGGAGCCGATCTTCATCCCGGCCCCGGGCAGCAGCAGCACCTCTCCCTCGCGCGCCGACTCCGCGAAGGCCGAGATGTCCCGGCCCCAGTTCCCGGTGAGCTCGGCACGGACCAGCACGCGGTGGGTCATCGGCAGGCGTGCCGGCATGTCCAGGAACGAATCCGCCACGCCCTTGAAGCGGCTGAAGCTGGAGAACCCCTTGAGGGAGAGCTCCGAGCCTCCGAAGCCGGGCGAGATGAACCGCCCGATGCCCGAGGTGAGGTCGCCCACCGAACGCGTACCGCGCCAGACCACGCCCCGCGCGGGCGGCAGCAGCGACAGGGCGTCCATCACCATCGCCGAGTGGGCCGTCATCTCCCTCTCGATGGCGGGCAGCTGCTGCTCCACGGCGGCGTTGAACCGCTCCTTGAACTGGGCCAGCTCCTTGCGGGTCATGCTCCCGTGCCGGGTTTCGAGCAGCTCCGGGATGCCCGGGAAGGAGCCCAGCACGGGTGGCAGGTTCCTCAGGTCCGGCCGGCCGAGGTACTTGGCGACCATGCGCTTGATCTGGACGCGCAACGCGAGGCGGCTGCCCGCGGACTCGAACGTGAGCAGTACGTTCATCAGCGGGTAGGCCATGCCCGTGTAGGCCATGAGGGCGGCGAAGTGGGCCGGGCTCAGCCGGTCCAGCACCTGCCGCGCCGTCATGCCGTTCTCCATCAGCCACTGGCGGGCCTGTGCTTCGCCGGACGACTCGGCCGGCGATCGGTCGGCCACGGCCTGGAACGCGTTCCGGCGATGCTCGGCCAGCCGCAGCCGGTAGGTGTCAGGCACGGCGAAGCCGCCGTTCTCGGCCCGGGTGACGACCTTCGACCAGTAGGCGGCCTCGTGGGGCAGCATGCCGTCCTCGCCCGCCTGCTCCCGCAGTTCGGAGAGGCGCGTCCCGGGAACCGACCGGTACATCGCCGCCGCGTCGTCCAGCGGGTTCCCGGCCAGCGACGGCACCACGTCCGCCGTCCGCAGACCGGCGAGCACCTCGTACAGCGAGTGGTCCCGCGTCGTCAACAGCCAGCCGACCAGGGCCAGCGCCAGACCGTCCGGGTCCGCCTCCGGCACGTCGAGCAGCCTGAACGCGTTCCCGATCCGCGCCGCCGTCACCGAGACACCCGCGGCCAGCGGCATGCCTCGCTCGTCGTGCAGCTCCCGGAACCGGGTGGAGCCGGGTTCGATCGCCCTTCCGTCCAGAGCCGACAGCGCACGCTGCGGCAACTCCGGCCCCTGGTCGCGCAGCGTCCGCACGTCCAGACCCAGCCGCTCCGCCCGAGTCCAGTCACCGGAGTCGGCGATGCCACGCAACAGGGACGTCAACGCCCGCGGCGAGTCGTTGAGCACCGCGGCGTTGAAGAACGCCGCCATCAACTCCGGTACGCCACCGTGCTCCAGCAGTTCCCGGAGGTCGGGCACCTGGGTGTCGTCCGTGGCGAAGACCTTGGCGATCTCCTCCTGACTGCCGTCCTGGTGGGCGCGCGTGAGCACAGTGAGCAGATGGTCCACGCTCTGCCGTGCCGCGGCCAGCGCGCGGGGGTGGCCGGATGCCAGCGTCGCCAGCCGCGCTTCGAACTGCTGCGCCTGCTGGAAGTACTCCGGCTGCGCGTACAACGCACGCGGGGAGCCGCCGACGGCCGCCGCACCCGAGACCGGCGGCAGCAGATCCGTCCCGTCCTCGTCGACCCCGGCGTCCAGGTCCGGCTGGAGATAGGCGTCCGGAACCAGACCGAATTCGTCCGGTTCGCCCTGCGACACCACCTCGTCCTGGGTGTGCCAGGACCCGACGTCGCTCACTCCCGCCTGGGAGTCGTTGTCCCAGGACCGGGTCCCGTCCGATTCCACTTCGGGCGCGGCGTCGGGGACCTCGGTGCCGTCGGTGAGCCGCCAACTGTCCTCATCCACCGATGCGATGTCGCCGTCGGCCGACTCGTCCGCGTTCTGGGCGGCCTGGTTCTCCGCGTCGCCGCTCGTCCGCCATGCGGCCGAGAGATCGGTGTACGTGACCCGTCGGCCCGGCGTCTTGAGCGCGGTCATCAGGTCGAGCAGGCGCAACGCCGCACCCGGCGCG
Source organism: Streptomyces sp. NPDC057623 (assembly GCF_042800355.1). Classification (NCBI taxonomy): domain Bacteria; kingdom Bacillati; phylum Actinomycetota; class Actinomycetes; order Kitasatosporales; family Streptomycetaceae; genus Streptomyces; species Streptomyces sp. NPDC057623. The sequence continues at coordinate 108,826 of NZ_JBHVGZ010000009.1, read as the reverse complement.
ACCGGGGCATCCTCCGCGGCACTGTTCAGGCGGCGCGTCAGAGCGTGCAGGTGCTCGACCGTGACCGGCTCGGACGAGCCGAGCTTCAGCGCTCTGCGGGCGAGATCCGCCGTACGGCGTACGGTCGTCAGGCGCTCGACGGTCAGGTGCTCGACGCCCCCGTACACCTCGCCCGCGAGACCGGCGAGATACCAGGTCTGCAGGGCGTCGCCCGCGCCGATCCTCGTGGCGAGCGGCCTGAGATCACCGCGCTTGCGGACCGGTGCGCCGGACAACCTCCGCAGGCCGTCCTTCAACTCCGCGACCTGCGCCTGCGCCGCGATCGGGTTCTCCAGGGCGGGGAGCGGGAGCTCCGGCAACTCCTCGACTGCCTCGATCAGTTCGTAACCGAGGGCGTCCGAGTCCTCCGCAGCGTTCGGGTCCTCGACGACACGACGAGAGGTGATCTTCATGCGGGCCCCGGGGAGCAGCAGGATCTCCTGCTCGATCGGGTTGGCCGAGAAGACCGAGATGTCCCGGCCCCGGTTGCCGGTGAGCCGGACGTGCATCAGCACCGGGTGGGTCATCGGCAGGCGGAGCGGGATCCCCAGGAACATCCGCCCCATGTCCTCGTCCCGGCTGAAGCTGGCGAACGAGCCGAAGGAGACGTCCGAGCCACCGAAACCGGGCGAGATGTACCGGCCGATCCCCGAGTTCAGGTCGCCCACGGAACGCGTACCACGCCACGCCTCACCGATGGCCGGCGGCAACTGCGACAGAGCGTCCAGCACCATCGCGGTGTGGACCGCCATCTCCTTCTCGATGACGGGCAGCACCGCCTCGGCGGCGGCGTAGAGCTGCTTCCTGAGGCCCGCCTTCTGCTGCGCCGTGGCCTGGCGCGCGGTGGAGAGCAGCTCACGGATGGCCGGGACATGCCGTAGTGAGGGCGGCACGACCGGGAGTTCGGCCCCGTCCAGTGGTTTGTCGAGAATCCGCCTGACCTGGGTGCGCAGTGCAACCCGGGTGCCCGCCGACTTGAACGTGAGCAGCACGTTGATCAGCGGGAAGGCCGGACCGGTGTAGGTGATCAGGGCGACGAAGTGGGCCGGGCTCAGCCGGTCCAGCACCTGCTGCGCCGTCATGCCGTTGTCGTGCAGCCACTGCTCGATGTCCATCTCGATCAGGCTCACGCCGCGCGACGCGTCGGCCAGACGCTCGAAGGTCCTGCGGCGCCCCTCGGCATCGCGCACCGCGTATTCGCCCGGTTCCCGCAGGCGTTCGCCCTCGGCCGGGGTGGTCAGCCGGGACCAGTAGACGGACTCGTGAGGCAGCATGCCGTCCGTGCTCACCCTCTCGCGCAGGTCCGCGAGACCCACCCCGGGGATCGACCGGTACATCGCCGCCGCGTCGTCCAGCGGGTGCTCGGCCAGCGACGGCACCACGTCCGCCGTCCGCAGACCGGCGAGCACCTCGTGCAGCGAGTGCTCCTGGAGCGGGAGCAGCCAGCCCAGCACAGGCAGCGCCAGGCCCTCCGCGTCCGCTTCCGCGACGTTCAGCAGTTTGAGCGCGTTCCCGACCTTCGCCGCCGTCGCCGAAACACCCGCGCCGCGCAGGATGCCGCGCGAGTCCGCCTCGTGCCGCGTCTGGTCGAAGGCCGCGTCCAGCGGCAGTTGCGGACCTTCCTCACCCGGGGCCAGGTCGCCCGCGCGCGGGTTCTCGATGACCGCGGGTTCCTCGACGATCCTGGTGATGCCGGTGACCGTCCGGCCCGCGGTGCCCTCCGGAGCGCTGTGGTGCACCTCGACGCCGAGCACGCCGGGAGCGGCGCGCAGGTCGTCCAGTGCCGGCGCGCCCTGGTTGTCGAAGGCGACCTCGTCCAGCGGAACCTGCTCGACGCGGAAGCCCAGCACGTGCAGAGCTGCCGGATCCGACGCCAGGAGCGCCTCGCGCACGCTCGGGGTGGCGCCCGAGCGGGTGTACCGGGCCGCCTCCTGCCGCCACGACGACGACTGCGCCACCACGTTGCCGAGAGCGAAGAAGTCGTTCTCGAACGCGGCCGCCCTCCCCGGCGCCACCCGGCTCAGCACCGCATGCATCCGCGACCGCAGACCGCCCCGCAGGAACGATGCCTGTTCCCGCAGCGCCTGGACGTCCAGACCCAGCCGTGCGGCCTCCGCCTCGGCCTGCGCCCGGTCCCCGCGGTCCGCGAGCCCGCGCAGCAGCGACCTGAACGTCAACGGCGACTCGCTGCCGAACGCCGCGCCCGCGAACGCCGTCATCAGCTCCCGCACATTGCCGCGCTCCAGCAGTTCCCGCAGCGTGGACAGCCTCGAACCATCCGTGAGGAAGACCCGCTCGATCTCCTCCCGGCTACGGTCCGGATGCGCCTGGGACAGCACGTGGTGGAGACGCTCGACGCTCCGCCGCGCCATCGCCGTGGCGCGCGGGTCGTTCAGCGCGAACGAACCCAGCCGCGTCTCGAACTCCCGCGCCCGCCCGGCGTACGACGCGTCCGAGTACAGCACCCGCAGGGCACGGTCCCCGGCGGGCGTCTCCCTGGCCGCGACGGCGTGCAGCAGGCCCGCCGCGCCGAGAGCCGCCCCTCCGGCGAGGGTCTGCAGCACACCGGCACCGTCGCGGTCCGCCGTGGTGTGACCCTCCGGGGCAGGCCCGTGCACCTCCGTGGTGGGGTCCGCCACCAGCTCGTCCGTCCACGCCGACCGTGTGTCGGCGCCCGAGTCGAGCGCCTCGGACAAGTCCTCGGCCAAGGGTGTCTGCTCGGCTGCTGTGACGTTCGGGTCCGGAAGGTCCTGTACGTCGGCCGTCTCCGCATCGGACCCGAGGTCCCAGGCTTCCGGCCTCGGACCGGCTTCGGATCCGAGGTCCGAGAGCGCAGGGCTGCCCGGCTCCGCGGCAAGGGCTTCGGAGGGCGCCTGGCTGCCAGGCCCTTCCACCGTGCCGGGCTCCGCCACGGGAGTCTGCGCCGGCTCGCCGGAGTCAGGCTCCTCCAGAACCTGCTCGCCCTCGCTGTGCTCCGGGCCCGCCTCGACCAACTGCGGCCCCTCGTCACCGGATTCGGAGCGGGATTCGGAGTCGACGTCGTCCGGCTGGACCACGGGCTGCTCGACCGTCTGCCGCTCGGCCGGGTTCTCCGTCGCCTCAGGCGTCCGCCACGCGGTCACGAGCCGGGCGTAGCCGACAGGTTGACCCGGTGTCTTCAGCCGGGCCACCAGGTCGAGCAGTCGCAGCCGCGAGGCCTGGCTGACCGGGGTGTGCTCCTCGGCGTCGTCCAGGCGGCGCACCAGATCGTCCAGGTGCTCCACCGTGACCGGCCGGCCGGAAGCCGGCTTCAGGACCCGGCGGGCCAGGTCCGCCACGCGGCGCACGGTCGCCAGACCCTCGACGGTCAGGTGCTCGGCGCCACCGTGGACGTCGCTGGCCAGGAGGGCCGTGCGCCAGGTGTGCAGGCCGCCGTCCGCGCCGATGCGCCCGGCCAGCGGTCGGAGGTCGGCGCGCCGGGTGATGGGGCCGGATCCGGACAGGCGTCGCAGGGCGTTCCTCAGCTCCGCGGCCCGGGTCTGTGCGGCGTGCGGATCCTCGACGTCGTCGACCGGGAACTCCGGCAGGTGCTCGCGGGCCTCGACCAGCTCGTACTTGGTGATGCCGTCGTCGAGACCGAACCTCGGGTGTTCCTCGCCCTCCGCCGGCTCGGGAACCTCGACGACCTGGCGAGAGGTGATGGTCATCCGGGCCCCGGGCAGCAGCAGCACCTCGCTCTCGTCCGGGTTGTGCACGAAGGCCGAGATGTCCCGGCCGGAGTTCCCGGTGAGGTCGGTACGGATCAGCACGGGGCGGGTCATGGGCAGGCGGCGCTGCCGGCCGAGGAAGAAGTGCGCCATGTAGTCCGCCCGGGCGAAGCTGGTGAACGCCCGGAAGGTGAGTTCGGAGCCGCCGAGCCCGGCGAGCAACCGGCCCGTCGGCGAGTCGAGGTCGCCCACGAAACGGGTCCCGCGCCATGCCTCGCCGATCGTGGGCGGAATCTGCGCGAGGGCCTCCCGCATCATCGCGGTGTGGATCGCGAGTTCCTTCTCGACGCCGGGCAGCAGCGGCTCCACGGCCGCGTACAACTGCTTCTTGAGCGCCGCCTTCTCCGTGGACGACATGTCCTCGCGCACGCTCTGGAGGAGGCTGCCGACGGTCGGGTCGCCGCTCAGTACGACCGGCAACGGGTGGTCCTTGCCTGCGGAGTCGACATGCGCGTCGATGCCGCTGCGGGCCTGGACGCGCAGCGCCGTCCGGGTGGCACCGGACTCGAAGGTGAGCAGCACGTTCATCAGCGGGTGCACGGGCCCGCTGTAGATCATGAGGGCGGCGAAGTGGGCGGGGGTCAGCCGGTCCAGCACCTGACGCGCCGTCATCCCGTGTCGCAGCAGCCAGGATTCGGCGTGCGACCGCCGTGCCGGGTCCACGTGGAATCCGCGGTCGAGGAGGTGTTCGAAGGCCGCTCGGCGCTTCGCGGCCGTCCTGAGCCTGCCCTGGCCGGGCTCGTGGAAGCCGCCCTGGCCGGCGGGCCTGCCGAGCTTGGACACGTACACGGCCTCGTGGGGGAGCATGCCGTCCTCGGCGGCGTGCTCCCGCAGATCCGCGAGCCGGACGCCCGGGACCGACCGGTACATCCGCGCGGCGTCGTCCAGCCGGTTCCCGGCCAGCGACGGCACCACGTCCGCCGTCTGCAGGCCGGAGAGGATCTCGTACAGCGAGTGGTCCTGGACCGGCAGCATCCATCCCAGCAGGGACAGTGTGAGGCCGTCCGGGTCCCCTCCCGGCGCGTTCAGTAGCTTGAAAGCGTTGCCGATCTTCGCGGCCGTGCCCGAGATGCCCGAGACCAGAGGCATGCCCCGCTTGTCGTGCATGCCGCGGTACAACGAGGAACCGGGAAGCATCGCCCATTGAGCCCGGCCCGACACGACGGGCAGCGGCAGCTCCGGCCCCTCCTCGCCCGGGGCCAGGTCGCCCGCGCGCGGGTTCTCGACCATCGTGGGTTCCGCGACGATCCTGGTGATGCCGGTGACCGTCCGGCCCATGGTGCCCTCGGGAGCGCTGTGGTGCACCTCGATGCCGAGCACGCCGGGAGCGGTGCGCAGCTCGTCCAGCACCGGCGCGCCCTGCCCGTCGAAGACGACGTTCTCCAGCGGAACCCGCTCGGTACGGAAACCCATCAGCCCGAGCGCGAACGGGTTCGCCGCCAGGAAGGCCGCCTCGCGCTCACTCAGCGGAACGCCCAACCGCGCCCACTCACGCGGTGTCCTGGCGATGTCTGGCGCCAGCCGCTCGTTCCACGGACGCAGGGCTCGTGACGCGCCCAGGTACTTGGGCAGCTCGCGCTTCCACGACGCCGACTGCGCGGCCACGTTCGCGATCGCGAAGAAGTCCTTGCTGAACGCCCCTTCCCTGCCCGGCGCGACCCGGCTCAGCAGGCCGTGCATCCGGGACCGCAGCCCGCCCCGCAGGAACGACGCCTGTTCCCGTACCGCCTCGACGTCCAGGCCCAGCCGCTCCGCCTCCGCCCAGTCACGACGGTCGGCGATCCGCAGCAGCAGCGACTTCAACGTGTGCGGCGATTCCTTGAAGAACGCGGCGTTGAAGAACGCCGTCATCAGCTCCCGGACATTGCCCCGCTCCAGCAGGTCCTGAAGAGCGGACGACGGCATGCGCTCACCGAGCTGACCTGCCGAGGTCACGTCGTCGCTGAGGAAGATCGAGGCGATCTCGTCCGGCCCGAGGTCCGGTGCCGCCTTGGTCAGCACCTCGACGAGGCGCCTGGTGCTCTCCCTCGCCGTCTCGAGCGCCCGCGGATGGTTGAACGCGTACGCGCCCAGCCGTCTCTCGAACATCTCTGCCCTGGCGAAGTACGACGGATCCGTGTACAGCGCCCGCACGGCACGGTTCCGGTCGGGTGCGAACGGCTCCAGCGGGTCCGGCTCGTCCCGGGACACCGATGCCCTACCGGTCTCCGACCGCCCGGGACCGAGCGGATCCCGGTCAGGCGCCTGCTCCTGTACGGCGTCCGAGGCCGGCTGGATCTCGCTCGTGCCCGCGTTGTCCGTCGTACCCGTGCTGTTCGCGTTGTCCGCGGCCTGCTCCGGAACCTCCGGCGTGTCGACGTGGTCCTGGCCGGCCACGTCCGTGGTGCCCTGCGCGCCGCTCAGCTCGTCGTCCCCGGAGGCGACGCCGTCGGCCTGCCGCTCCGCCGCGTCGGGTGTCTGCCAGGCCCGCGCGAGCTGGGCGTACGTGACGGGCCGGCCCGGCGTCTTGAGCCGGGCGACCAGGTCGAGCAGCCGCTGCCGCTCCTCCAGTGTGACCGGGTCCTCGGCGGCGGCGCCCCGCAGCCGGCGCACCACGGCGTCCACATGCTCGCCGGTCACCGGCTCGTCCGCGCCGAGCTTCAGGGCCCGGCGGGTCACGTCCGCCGCACGGCGCACGGTCGTCAGTCCCTCGACGGTCAGGTGGGCCAGGCCACCGAACGCCTGAGCGGCCAGACCGGCCAGGCGCCACACCTGCAGTCCGTTCGGCGCGCCGGTCAGCTTGGCCAGTGACCCCAGGCCGCTGTGGGTCGCGATCGCACCGGCGCCGCTCAGCGAAACAAGGGCGTGGCGCAGCTCGGCGGCCTGGTCCGCGGAGACGGCAGGGTTGCCGAGCGCGGCCGGAGAGAGATCCGGCTGCCTCTCGACGACGTTGATCTCCTCGTACGGCAGGCCGTCGTGGCCCCAGACCCGCCGGGAGGCGACCTTCAGCCGGGCCCCGGGGAGGAAGAGCACCTCCTGCTCGTGCGGGGTCGCCGAGAAGGCGGAGATGTCCCGGGCCCAGTTGCCACTCAGCTCGGCTCGGACAAGCACGGGGTGCGTCAGGGGCAGGCGAGTCGGCCTGTTCAGGAAGTCCAGTGCCAGTTCTTCCCGTCGGCTGAAGCTGGCGAACGCGCTGAAGGAGAGCTCCGAGCCGCCGAAACCGGGCGAGACGAACCGGCCGATTCCCGACTTCAGGTCGCCAACGGAACGCGTGCCGCGCCAGGCCTCGCCGGTCGCGGGCGGCAGCTGCGCGAGAGCTTCCAGCATCATCGCGGAGTGGGCTGCCATCTCGTTCTCGATGGCGGGCACCGCTCGGTCGGCAGCGGCGTAGATCCGCGCCTTGAGGCGTGCCCTCTCCCAGGACGTCATGTCCGGGCGATGCGTGTGGAACAGGTCGCTGACTTCCCGGTACGACTCCAGGGTGGGCGGCACGCTCCAGGAGGGCGCGCGGAACGCCTTGTCGAGGATCGCCTTGACCTGGACGCGCAGCGCCATGCGCGTGACGCCCGAGCCGTGCGTGAGCAGCACGTTCATCAGCGGGAACGCCGCGACGGTGTACGCGATGAGGGCGCCGAAGTGCGCCGGGCTCAGCCGCTCCAGTACCTCCGGCGCAGACATGCCGTTGTCCCGGACCCAGCGTTCGGCCTCCGACGGGAGCAGCGAGGCGCGGCTGCCCGGCGGCCGCTCGGCGAGCGCCTGGAACTCCCTGCGGCGCGTCTGCGCCGTTACCAGGTCCTCGCCGGGAGAGTGGAAGCCGCCGTTCACGGGCAGGGCGTTGACCCTGGCCCAGTAGGCCGCCTCGTGCGGCAGCATGCCGTCCTCACCCACCCGCTCGCGCAGCTCCCCGAGCGGCACGCCCGGGACCGACCGGTACATCTGCGCGGCGTCGTCCAGCTGCAGACCGGCCGTCGACGGCCCGGCGTCCGCCTTCTGCAGGCCCGCCAGAACCTCGTACAGCGAGTGCTCCTGCCCCGGCAGCATCCAGCCCACGAGCGCCAGCGCCAGGCCGTCGACGTCCGCACCGGGCGGGTTCAGCAGCCGGAAGGCGTTGCCGAGCCGCGCCGCCGTGCCGGACACGCCCGAGACCAGCGGCATGCCCTGCTTGTCGTGCATCTCGCGGTAGAGCGGGGAACGCGGGTCGACCTCGGTCCTGGGTTCGCCGGTGACCAGGCTCGGCAGCAGTTCCGGGCCCTGCTCGCCGAGGAAGAAGTCCCTCGCCGACGCCGTGGCCCTGGCCGGATCCACCCGGCCCATCAGCTCCCGCACTCGGGAGCGCAGCCCGCCCGGCCGCTCCCGCAGGAACGACGTCTGCTCCCGCAGGGCCCCGGCGTCCAGGCGCAGATCCTCCGCCCGCGTCCAGTCGCCGGAGTCGGCGATGTCCCGCAGCAGCGAACGCAGCGTCAGCGGCGAGTCGGTGGCGAAGGCGGCACGGGTGAAGGCGGTCATCAACTCGTCTACGCCGCCCTGCTCCAGCAGGTCGCGCAGTCCGGTCGTGGCGGCGTCGCCCGTGAAGAGCCGCGCGATCTCCTCCGCAGTGGCGACGTCCCGGTGCGCGTCGAGCAACACCTCGTACAGACGGTCCACGGCCTGCCGTGCCGCGACTTGCGCCCGGGGGTGCTCGGCGGCGAACGAGCCCAGCCGCGCCTCGAACGCCTGCGCCTTCGGGAAGTACCGCGCGTCCTTGTAGAGCACCCGCATCCACCGGTGCCCACCGGCCACCGGAGCGGCCGTCGGCGGCGCCGGGGACGTCACGGTGGTGCCGACCGCAGAGGCGACGGCTTCTGCCGCCGGGGTGGGCTGCTCCGCCACGACCGGCGCGGGGCTCTTCATCGACACGGCAGGGGACGCCTTGAACGACGTCAGCTCCGTGACGGCGTCCGACTCCTCGTCGGACAGCATCTCGTCGTCGGACGCGGTCTCCTCGTCCGCCGGCTCGGCATGCGACGTCTCACCGGCGGTCGAGAGTCCCAAGGGTGAGAAGGCTGTCATCGACGCCATGGGTGACAGCTTGGGGAACGACGTCAGCTCCGAGACGAGATCCCCTTCCTCGTCGGACAACACCTCGTCGTCGGACAACACCTCCTCGTCAGCCGGCAGCTCCTCGTCGGCCGGTCGCACCACCTGCGTGTCAGGGGCCGGTGCGTCCGTGGAGCGCGACATGCCGAGCGTGTCGAAGTGGTGGACGCGGTCGCTGCCCGCGTCGGTCACGGTGAAGCCGGCGTCCAGTCGCTCCTCCGACGAGAGCGCGGGCTGCCCCGGCCAGAGGTCGAAGAGGGCACCAAGAGGGCCGTGCAGCGTGCGCTGCGCGACGATTCCGTCCGTGCCCGGCACGAGATCGGTGCGCAGGCGGAGCCCGGACAGCCCGCCGATCCCGTCGCCCCGCAGCGGGACCTCCAGCGAGCGCACCTCGGCGTTGGCGTCGAGGTGCCACGCCAGCGACGCCCCGTCGGGCCCGTCGGCCGCGGGCATCCGCACCGTCAGGCCGTCGTCGGCACCGGCGGCGGTCTCCACGCCGGGTACGTCCGTCACAGGGGTGCCGTCGGGATCCGCCAGGCGGGCCCCGCCGTCCAGGCCGACCGGTGAGGAGAACCGCAGCAGCCGGTCCGTGCCCGGCAACCGCACCGTACGGAACTGGAACTGCCCGGCCGCCGAGACGTGCAGCGTGCCCGCCGGGAGCCCCGCGAACGTGAAACCGCCCTCCGTGCGCGGCGTGACGAGCACGCCGGGCAGCGGAATGCCCTCACGATCCACCAGGACAGGGCGCAGCGAATCCCTCAACTGGACGCGGGTACCGGCGAGTTCGGCGACCTGGTCGACGCCGGAGAGCCGGACCCCCTCTACGCTCGTGTCCTCGGAGATCTCGGGGACCGCGTCCAGTATCGGGCGGAACCCACCACGCGGCCCGCTCGTGGCGGCCGGTGCGGCGACGACCGGCACGCTCGCCGGCTGCTGCACGGTGAGCCCGGGCTCCACCGCCGTCTCCGGCTGTCCGGCCCGCTCCTCGGTCCCTGTGACGAACGGCCACGCGTCACCGCTGCGCCCGGCGACGACCTCCCGGCCCGTCTCCGGATCGATGTGGACGTCCTTGTAGCCGGAACGGGTCCAGTTCCAGCGCCGCGTACCGGAGAGCCGCTCGACGCCGTCCGCGTCGAAGCGGGTCCAGGTCCAGGTGCCGTCGGCACCTTGCTGGGCACGGACCACACCGCCGTCGGCCGTCGGACGGTAGGTCCGTACGTCCAGGAGGTTCATCCGCGGCAGGCGACTGGTGCGCGTGTCGTGGAACGTCCCCGTCCTGGCGTTCTGGGTGCGCCTGCCGTGCGCGACCCGGTTCCCGGCGGGATCGAACTCGGTCCAGCGCAGCTTGCCGGCGTCGTCCCGGTCGACGTGCAGGACGTGACCACCGGCCAGCGGCTCCTGCTCGAAGAGGACGACATCCGGCTGATCGGGGCTGGTCAGCCGCAGTGCGCCGGTGGGGGACGTACCGACCGTCGCGAAGCCGTGCGGGCCGGCCACCCGGGTACCGGAAGCGCCGACGCGGGACGCAGTGCCGGTCGTGTGGTCGATCCACCAGTGCTCGCCGGTCGCGACGCCGGTTCGCCGGCGAATGGCGACGGTCGTCTCCTGAAGGGCGCCGTGCTCCTGGTAGACCCGGTGCTCCAGCGGCCGGCGGTCCGACGCGTCGCGCCGCACGGCGATCCGCCCGGACCCGAGCGGGACGGCACGCACGGTGTCGTCCCGCCGGCCCGCGGCGTCGAGGAAGTTGGGCTCGGTGATTCCGGGCAGCCCCACCTCGAAGTGCAGGGATCCGGTCCCGTCGGAGAGCTGGACCGTGCGGCCGTTGTGGACACCTTCCGCGGTGAAGTACCACGTCGTCCCGTTCCCGTCGGCGAGGCCGAAGGCGGCGGCCACGCCCTCGGGAATCTCCGTGGTCAGGGTGAAACGGTCGGCGACCTGGGCAGCGTCGGCGAAGTCGACCGTACCGCCGGTGAACGCGACCTTGATTCCCTCCAGTTCGGCGGGAATGTCGTGGGCGACACTGCCGAGGAAGACCTCGTGGTAGGTCTGCTCGGCATGGTTGCCGAAGCCCCAGCGCAGCCCCGTGGGGAGGTGCGTGACCTGGTGGAGGCCCCCGCCGATCGCCTCACGCGCAGTGGGGACGACGGCGTACGCACCGATCGTCACCGTACGTACGGACGGCCCCGGGTCCCCGTCGACGGCCCTCTGGAGCCGCTCCGCCAAGGGCATCTGACGGTACTTGTTCAGGGCGCGCTGAGCCTCCAGCTTCAGCTGCTTGCGGCCCCGGGCCATCGCGTCCACGACGTTCGGCTGGATCAGGTTCCGGGACCAGCCCGTACGCTCCAGCGTCTGGACGATCTCGGGTGCGACCTCCTCGATCCGCCCCACCGGGCGCACGTCGAAGTCGTCCTTCGGGAAGTGCTTCCCGAAGTCCTCTTCGATCAGGTTCATGAGTTCCTGGACGCCTGACAGGTCGGCACCGTCACCTGGCCGGACCCCGTCGACCGCGGTCAGCGCCTCGGCGAGGACCGCCTCGAACACCTCACGCCGGTCCACCGGGTCGAACACCGGCAGGGGGTGGTCCCGCACGACGGGACCGGAGTCGATGACGCCCTCGATGATCTCCAGGTAGCGCCGGGGCACACCCGTGCCCGGGGCCGTGGCGATGCTGGCCATGATGCCGGTGTCGGTGGACTTCGCGGGGGTGTCGCGGAAGACCGACTCCGGGTCGAAGGAGGTGTCGGGCAGACCGGCGAAGTGCGCGAGCTCGTGCAGGCCCAGCAGGTCGTTGCGGAGCTGCCGTGCCCGCAGTTCCGCCGGTTCGAGCGCCGGGTCCTCCGACCGCAGGCGGAAGTTGAGCTGGTCCGACCGCCCGGGGACGTCCGCCATGCTCAGTTCGACGGCCTCACGGTTGTCGGTGACGGGCGTCAGCCGCAGACCGACGTGCAACTGATCGCCCGAGCGCGGCAGTCGCAGGCCGGTGTTGAAGTAGCGGTCCAGCGCGGCCCGCCAGCGGCGCTCGAACTCGGGCAGCCGCTGCGCCGTGAAGCCCTCGCCGAAGCGCACCGGCAGATGCAGCGTCACATCGCGCACCCAGCGGCTGTCCTCGGCCTGGATCCGCCGGACGACCGCGCGGATCCTGGTCTTGTTCCCGGGCAGCCAGCCGCCCGCGAGCGGCGCTCCGCGCAACGGATCGAACCGCTCGGTCTCCAGCCGCGCGCCCGGCGCCTCGGCCTGCCGGTGCCGCCACTGCTCCGGCAGCACCGGATCCGCCACCGGCCGCACCATCTCCTGCGGCGCCCGCGTGGCCCCGCCCGGCACGGCCACCTCGTCGGTGGGCGCCTGCGCGGGCGGGTGCGGCTCGTCCCGGCCGGTCTCCGGCTGTTCGGACGCCGGCTCCTCTTCGACCGGGGCGAGCGTGGAAGTCCCGCTCTGCTCCTCCTGGACGAGCGCGGGCGGATCGGTCCGCTGCAGCCACTCGGCCAGGTCCGCGTCGGACGGGAGCATGAAGTACAGGCCGTCCGGGACGGTGACCCGGAGCTGTCCGTGGCGGCCGGTCAGGACGAGGCTGAGCGTTGCCTTGTAGTAGAGGTACGCCTGCTTCGCCCGCTCCCGGTTGGTCTCGTCGATGTCCTCGGCCTCGCCCGAGGTCTCCTGGCTGTGCTCCCACCCGTAGCTGTACGGGGCGCGGTTGATGAACCGGGGGCCCCGCTCCGGGTCCTGGCCGCTCTCCAGGCCGGCCCCGACGAACCATCCGGAGGACTGCTTGACGGGGTCCTTCTCCGACTCGCGGGCCTGGGTGTAGTGACGGGCCTTGAAGGTGGCGGGGTCGGCCGGGCCGACACGCGTGACGCTCAGCACGTCGATGCCGACGGTGACGTCGCGCCGGCCGACCGGCACCACGTACTGGTGCTTCAACAGCTTCTCGAAGCCGGCCCGCAGCATGTTCTCGCCCGTGTGGTGGGCGTACGACACGCCTGCCGCGATCTGCGGCCCGGGGATGTTCCAGGTGTCCGGGGCGACTGCCTCCAGGTTCTCGCGCTGCACCCGCGAAGGGGCCGCGGCCAGTGCCGCCCACCTGTGCACCGCCGCGTGCGCGGGCAGCGCCCACGGGTGGGCGTCCTGCGCCAGCCGCTCCAGCAAGGGCGCGGGAGTCGCACTGGCGGAGGGCCGCGGCCGGTCCTCGGCCGGCTCCCACACCGGGTCGGTGCCGTAGGCGCGGGCCGGAGCGGGCGGCAGCTCGCCGGGGGTGACCAGATGACGCGGGACCAGGAGGCGGACATCACCGCGTACGGTGCCGGAGTCGGTGTTCTCCGGGTCCGGGAAGCTCTTGACGAACGTCTCGTGGGCCTGCCACCACGCGGAAGCGTCCTGCTGGTGCCCGGTCCAGCCGGCCACCGCCAGCGCGGCGCCGCGTACCGCGCCGAGCGGAGCGCGCAGCACGTCGGGCAGCTCGTGGGCGAGACCCATCCGGACCTGGAACGTCAGCTCATGGGCGAACTCGACGGAGTCCTCCCGGGTCTGCGCCCGGTAGATCTCCGTCTCCTTCTCGGACTTCTCGTGGCCGACCTCGGTCGCCCGGTGGTAGCCGGCCTCGATCTCCGGGCCGACATGGGTCTCCTCGCCGAACAGGGCGCGCCCCACGAAGGCCGCCTGCCATCCGAAGGTCGTCGCCCGGGACTCGCCGGTCGACCGCACCGTCTGGTTGCGCAGCGTCAGCCGCACGTCGGGCCGGTCGAGCTGCTCCAGCGGCCGACCCGCCTCCGCGGTGACCCCCACCCACAGGTAGCGGGTGCCGAAGGCGGAGGGCACCGCGAGCCACCGCGACACGCCGCCGCCCGTCAGGACCGCGTACTGGCTGAGCAGCGCCTCGGACGAGAAGGACCTCTCCAGTTCGCGCGTCAGCAGGTTCGGCCGGTACCCGTCGCCGCGGTCCTTCAGCAGGCCCTGCTCGCCGAGCCACCCCTTCATCAGCTCCAGCACACCGTCGGCGTGCAGCACTTCGGCGTGGCTCACCCCCGGCAGCAGTACGGGATCCACGTGACCCGTCGGCTCGTGCGGCGCCACCACCGCGTCCTGCGGTGGCGTCAGGCCCAGATCCGGGATCCGCCGCTCGGGTACGAGGAACTCCAGCCCGTCCGCGACCCGGACGACCTGTGTCCTGCTGGTCATGCCGCGGCCGGCGCCGGTCAGCCGGTCGAGCACGCCGGGGCTCTTCCACCGGAAGACGGTGAGTTCGAACACCGGGTCCGCGCGGTAGGTGTGGGTGGTGCCGCCGTAGGTGGCACGGGTGATGCCCACCGGGCCCGCGCTCGTGGTCTCCTCGTTGCTGCGACCCCACTCCCAGCCCGCCTTGCCCTGGGTGGTGACCTTGGCGTGCCCGAACCTCGCCTTCTCGTCACCGGCCTCGAACCGCAGCCCGGCACCGGCGGTCAGGCCGGCCGAGCGCTCCTTCGCGCGGCCGCTCTCGTACTGCGCCTGCCCCTGCGAGTACTGCTCGATCTCCACCTCCTCGCCCTTCGCGGCGTGGGCGGTGAGGTGCCGGGGCTCGGTGACCACCATCCGGACGCGCAGCATGTGGTGCCAGCCGCCGTCGGTGGTGGGCAGGTCGACCAGCACGCCGCTCGGTCCGACCAGGTCCGCGAAGCGGGCCGCCAGGTCCGTCGACGAGAAGGTCCGGTGCAGCTCGGCGGGCCAGTTCCCCCAGTCCTCCAGCCAGCTCTCGGGCAGCCCGTCGGCCTCCTGGAACAACCGAGCCGCGGCGCGCGGCAGGTCGCGGGGGGTGAGGAAGGCCGGGAAGACGCCGGCGACGCCGCCGTGACGGAAGTCGGTCGCCGTCTGCGGCAACGCGGCCAGCGGGCTCACCTGGCCGGCCGCGCGAGCGTCATCGACGCTGAGCGGCCGCGCGGGGACGTGCTGGTGCGGCACGACGACCCGGGCCACCACGTCGTCGGTCCGGTCGATCCACCACCGCTGCGGCGAGTGCCCCGAGGAACGCACCGACAGCTCGTAGACCAGGTTGTAGACGTGCTCGTCGACGGAGCCCACCGTCTCCGTACGCCGGTAGGACTTGGCGGCGCCCGCGAACTGGCTGGTGCCGCTGCGCCCGCCGCCGACCGAGAAGCCGAAGTTGCCCAGTTGCAGGCGCAGGATCTTCTTCAGCTGCACGCTCAGCCGGGCACCGAGCCGGAAGCCGACGCCCCAGGAGGTGGCCCGGTTGCCGGTCGCCGAGGCGCTCTCCAGCGCCCGCGCGTTGACGATCATCGGGTAGGCGTCCACATCGGTGCGGCCGCCGACCCGCTCCAGCAGGCGCGCCCCCACCGACACGGTGTACGTCCGGCCGTTCAGGGGGATCCCGTGCGTCACACCCGACAGCAGCCGCGGCAGGTCGCCTTCGAGAGCCGGGCGGCCGAACCACGCGATCAGGTCGTCCTCGGCCGCCGACCAGTCCGGCGTCCGGCCGCCCGACAACTGCCGGTGCAGCGTGGCCAGCACGGTGCGGATCTGGGGCAGTACGAGCTCGGCGCCGGGCAGGGCGATGCCCATGCCGAAGCCCTGACCGAGGCGGGACGCCAGCGCGAGCGGCTCGCGCGGGTGCGGCTGCGGCAGCGGGGTGTCCAGCCGCACCGGCCTCTGGTAGGCGGAGTCCGGCAGTTCCACTCCGTGGTCCGCCGCCAGCGTCAGCAACCGTGCCACGTTCGGCTGTGCGTCGACGGGGCCCTCCAGGGAGGGTGCCGCCTGCCGCAGCGGCGACGCGTCCTCGCCCAGCAGCCGCTTCTCGAAGTCGGCCGCCTCCCGGCCGGGGACGCCGATCTCCGCGTCGACGACCTGCTCCACGGGAGCGATGCGGTGGGTGTCCGACAGCACCTCCACCGTGACCCGCAGCCCCGCCCGGTACCGGGCCTGCTCGCTGGTGGCGTTGAGCACGGTGTGGCTCATCGCCACCTCGGCCAGGCCGTGCCCGGCGTTGCGGCTGCGCTCGTACGACAGCGCGGCGGAGGGCATGAACCGGACCGTGCCGCTGGTTCCGCCCCCGCTGGCCACGCCGAGCGCCAGCCGCGCCTTGTCCATCCGCGAACGGGCGGCGGTGATGCCGACCCCGGAGTCCTCGCGCACGGCGATCTCCGGGGTGTCACCCACGTACTGCAGGTCGTGGATCGTCGCCTTGACGGCAACGCGGCCGCGGAACCGCCCTCGGCCCGCGCGGACGTCCACGCGGTTCGTCAGTACGCCGTTGCCGAGCAGGTGCCTGCTCCGGTTACGGGCCGCCTTCTCGTTGAGCCGGGACAGCACCGTCTCCGCGATCTGCCGCACCGCCTCGGCGGGCAGTCCCGCGGAACGCAGGCGCTGCTGCAGCCCGGCCGCAACCGGCACCAGGTCGATGGCGTTGATCACCTCGCGGGCGTGGTGCGGGCGCGCCACACCGGTGCCCTGTGGGGCGGGTCCGTCCACGGCCTCGGGGCGTGGCCCGCCCGGCCGGGTGAATTCAGTGGGCAGGTCCACCGTCACCTGGACCGGTACGACCAGCTGCTCGTCCCCGGAGAGGTAGGGGCGCGGCTCGCCGTCCACGAAGACACGCAGGTGCGCTCCGCCCGCCAGGAACCGGAGCATGTCCCGCACGAAGACCTTGCGGCCGGCGACCACGCTGCGTTCGAGTTCCGTGGCCTGCTGGCGGCTCCACTGGCCGCCGACGAGCGGGATCACCGGCAGCAGGGAGCCGGCGCCCTGGGCGAGTGACAGGGCCGTGAGCGGGACGATGTCGGCGCCGTGCGGACGGTCGGTCGCGGTCTTGGTGGTGGACGACAGCCCGGCGAAGGACACCTTGTACTCGCGCACCGCCGCGTCCGCCCGGGGGTCCGCCGGCGCCGGCGCCAGCGCCTTCAGTACCGGCCGCACCCACACCACGTGGTCGCCGGCCGTCACCATCAGGCCCCGCTGCAGCGCCCGGTCCCAGACGGCGGCGGGCGTGCCGGCGTGCTTGTCCTCGCCGTGGACCACCTTCGCCGACGACGACTCGGGTGCGCCGGCCAGCAGCCCGCGGACCGCGTCGTAGATGCCCTCGATCAGCTCGGTGGCGTCCCCCGGCCGCGTCACCTCGAACGCGACTCGCTCCGCCCACCGCCGTGCCACGTCCTCTTCGAACGTCTTGGCGTCGTGGACGGTCACCTCGCCCAGAGCGCCTCGCTCCACGTACCACGGCACCTCGGCGGTCGGCGCTTGCTCCGCCACCTGCTGCGGGCCGGCCTGTCGCTCCACCGACGAGGACGCGACCGCCTGCGCGGGTACGTGGGCGTGGGTGTGCTCGGTGGTGGGCGCCTGCTCGGATACGCGGATCTCCTCAGCGGCGGACGCCTGTTCCGGCGTACCGGCCTCCTCCGGAGAGCTCTCCTCCTGCGCGGCCCTAACCTTCTCCGCGGCAGCGGAAACCTGCTCCGGGCCGCGTACCTCCTCGGCCGTACGCGTCTGCTCAGGGACCGTCACGTCCCCGGCCGGCGGTGCCGCCTCCCGCTGGGGTGAGGCCGCGAAAAGGCCTGCCAGGGTCCGCGTCGGGTGGCTGATCGTGATGACCGCGCGGCGCAGGGCGGCCGGGCCGTCGGCGGGGCTCGTGCCGAGCGGGTACTCGCGGCCGCGTGACGTGACGCCCCCGGCGAAGTCGGCGGCGTGCAGCTCGGGAGGCGCCTGCGCCCCCCGCAGATGCACGCTCAGCCTCTCGGTGAAGGCCTTGGCCACCGCCTCCGCCCGCTCCTCGCCACGCCGGATGGCCCGGCCGTAGTGGGGCCGCCCGAGCACGGTGCCGTTGCCGTGACCGCTGATCGACACGACAGGCAGTGGCCGTTGCTGCTCGAAGGCCGCCACACCCTCCTGGGCCGTGCTCGCGGCGAGCGCGTCGATGGCCCGCAGGGCGTCCGAGGACAGCCGGCTCGATCCTCCGCCGAAGAGGATGTTCCGGGTGACCGGCTCCGGAGCCCGCGTCTGCTGTGCCACGTGGTCGAAGTAGTACTCCACCTCGGTGCGCGGATCGGTCACCCGGAATCCGCCGGGCAACCGGGTGGCCGCATCGCCCCGCAGCACGTCGGCGTGCGACTGCCGACCGGCGCCCTGCGGTACGAGCCGGACCTCGCGCAGGGCGCCGTCCGGCGCGAAGTGGAGCCGCACGCGCTGACCGCTGAGCGGGTTGCCCCGGTACACGGCCAGCGGGCGCTCCATCGATTCCAGCACCTGGTCGGTGTCGTAGTGCCACGTCACCGGGCCCTCCGCCAGGCCCTCGACGTGCACCGCGAACCCGCCGTCCTCGGTCGGCTCGACCCGCACGTCGGTGCCGGCCTCGTTCCCGCCGGACACCACGGACAGCAGCCGTCCCGACTCGGCGTCGACGCGGAGGACGTGGCCGGTGCCGGGCAGCGCGATGTCCTCGTGCTCGGCGATGCGTTCCAGTCGCGTCGGGCGCAGCCTCGACCGTTCATTGGTCCCGGAACTCGTCCCCGCGATCTGGGACGGCGTGGTCTGCGTCACCGCGCGTGGCGGCCTCGACGCGGTCAGGGTGTCGATGGCACCGCCGCGCATCCGCGGCCGCGACGTATCGACGCCCCGCTCCTCGGCCAGGGCCTTTGCCACCGTGACGGCCCGGGCGTCGGGGTCCGGCGCGCCGGCGTTCTGCTGCAGTTCCTGGGCCACACGCATCGTCGCCCAGTACTGCTCCGAATCCCGCTCCAGCAGCGAACGGCCGCCCTCGGCCACCGTCAGGTCGAACGGGTTGTGCTCCTCCGTGATCCGCACGGCCTCACGCCACAGCTCCCCGGCCGTACGCTCGTCCAGCTTGCCGAACGCGACGTCGAACCGTTGGAGCTCCGCCGACGGCGGCGCCAGCTCCCGGGCGTCGATCTCCTCGTAGTCGCCTTCCTCGTCGCTGTCCAGCCGTCGCTCCTCGATCTTCAGCCGGGCCCCGGGAAGCAGCAGCACCTCCTCCTCTTCCGGGTGCGTCGAGAACGCCGTGATGTCCCGTCCCCAGTGCCCGGTCAGCTCCACGCGGACCAGCACGGGGTATTCCCTGAGCGGGAGGTTGTCCCGCATGAATCCCTTGGCCATGGTCTCGTCGCGGCTGAAGCTGGCGAACGCCGGGAAGGTGAACTCGGAGCGGCCGGAGGCGGCCGGGTCGCCGTGGCCGGTCCCGGCGAAGAGCTCCTGCGCGGAGCGCTTGCCACGCCAGACCTCGCCTTCCGCGGGCGGCAACTGCTCCAACGCGTCGAGCAGCATCGCGGAGTGCGCCGTCAGCTCCCGCTCGATGGCGGGCAGCAGCCGCTCGGTGATGGCGTAGAGCTCCTGCGTGTTCCGCTCGTTCTCCTCCGGCGTCACGTGCCAGTGCTCAACGGCGAAGAGCTGCTTGGCGACCGGGTCGGCGGTCAGCACGTTGCTGATGTTCACGAGCGACTGGCCGAAACGCTCGTCGATGATCCGCCTGGCCCGATCGCGCAGCGCCGACCGGGCCTCGGCGGGCTGGAACTTGAGCAGGGTGTTCATCAGCGCGGAAGCCGTGCCGGTGTATGCCATCAGGGCGACGAAATGAGCGAGGGACAGCCGGTTCAGCACCTCCTGCGCCGTCATGTCGTGCATGAGCAGCCAGCGCTCGACCGACGGCTCGTCCTCCACGTCGGACAGCGACAGATCGCTCAGTGACTCGTCCGCGAGGCCGGAGAACTTCTCCATCTGCTGCCTGGCCTTGCGCACCAGCGTCTTGCCCGGCTCGGCGAAATCGCCGTGTTCGACCCTGGACCAGTAGACGGCCTCGTGCGGCAGCAGGCCCTCGCCGGCGACCTGCCGGCGTATTTCGTGCAGTTCCAGCCCCGGGACGGACCGGTACATTTGCGCGGCGTCCTCCAACGTGTTCCCGGCCAGCGACGGGACCACGTCCGCCGTCCGAAGACCCGCCAGCACCTCGTAGAGCGACTGTTCCTGCGGAATCAGCCACGCCATCAGGGCGAGCGCGAACCCTTCCCCGTCCGCTTCGATGATGTTCAGCACCCGAAGAACGTTCCCGAGCTGCGCGGCGGTCTGCGACACACCCTCGGGCAGCGGCACGGGCGTGGCTCCGGCGCGCAGCGCCTGGACGTCCAGGCCCAGCTCCTCCGCCTTCTCCCAGTCCCCCGAGCCGACGATGCCGCGCTGCAACGCCGGGAAGGCCAGCGGCGAATCGCTGGAGATCGCCGCATGGTGGAAGGCCGCCATCAACTCCCGTACGCCCTGGTCGACGCCGGCAGGCCAGGGGCGCTGTTCCGGCTGATCCAGCGCCATGTGGTCGTCCGGCTGGAACACCTGGGCGATCTCCTGTTCGCCCAGGTCGGGATGCGCGTGGGAGAGCACATGGAAGAGCACGGCCACCGCGATCTGCGCCATCTCCAGCGCTCTCAGGTGACTGGCCGCGTACCCGGCGAGCCTGGACTCGAAGTCAAGCGCCAGCGGGACGTATGCCGGGTCCGTGTACAGCGCGCTCAGCAGCCTCGGGGCCTCGGCGAACGTCTCCGAGTCGCCCGAAACGGGGGCGGCTTGCCCCAGGGGCGCGTCGGACTGGGCCGTCGCGCCGGTCCTGCTGGACTCAGCAGCCGTGATGTCCGGCAAGCCGCCCAGCAGCCCTTCCCGCACCGCACTGAGACCCCGCTGCGCGGCCAGCTCGCGTGCCGCCTGGACCGCCCGGTCGAGCCGGTCCGCCTGTCCCTCGGACTCGCGCAGCAGCTGCGCCACCCGCATCGTCGCCCAGTACTGCGCCGGATCACGTTCGCGCAGCGAAGCGCCGCCCTCGGCGACCGTCAGGTTGTACCAGTTGTGTTCCGCCATGATCCGCGCCGCCTCCCCCCACAGCTCGCCCGCCGCATGCTCGTCCAGCTTGCCGAACGTCACCACGAACCGCTTGAGCTCCGCCGACGGCGGCGCCACCTCCCGGGTGTCGATCAGTTCGTACTCATGGCCGTCGTTCGAGGCCACCTCGCGGGAGAGGATCTGCACGCGGGCCCCGGCCAGCAGCAGGACCTCGCGCTCGTACTCATGGACCGAGAAGATCGAGATGTCCCGGCCCAGGTTCCCGGCGAGTTCGGTACGGACCAGGACGGGACGTTCTGCCCGCCCGCGCTCCACCTCCATGAACCGACGGGCTTCGTCCGTGTTCCGGCTGAAGCTGGTGAACGCCGGGAACGACAGCTCGAAGCCGCCGGGGTCCAAGGAGTCGATCGGTCCGATCCCCGCGTGGAGGTCCGCAACAGAGCGCGTGCCCCGCCAGACCTCACCCGACGCCGCAGGCAGCTGCTCCAGAGCATCCGTCAGTATCGCTGCGTGCATCGCCATCTCCCGCTCGATGGCGGGCAGCAGCTTCTCGGTGGCGACGTGGAGCTGCTCCATCAGCCGCGCCGTCTCCTCGGGCCGCTCATCGCGGTCGATGGGGAGCAGCGCGAGCAGCCTCGCGACTTCCGGGTCCTGGGAGAACGCGAGGCTGAGCCTGTGGTGGTTGTTGTAATGCTCGTCGAGGAGCTGCTTGATCCGCTTGTGCATCGCCGGCCGTACGTTGGCGGGCTCGGTCTGGAGCGTCGTGTTCAGCAGCGAGGAAGCCGTGCTGGTGTACGCCACCAGGACGGCGAAGTGAGCCGGACTCAGCTTCGTCAGCACCTCCGACGCCGTCACACGGTTCTCCCGCAACCAGCGCTCGGTGGGCCGTTCCTCGTACGGGGAGACGGATGACGTGTCGGTCAACGCCTTTTCGGCGAAATACTCGAAGTTGCCCCTCTTCACGTCCGCGGAGACCAGTTTCCGCCTGCCGGGCTCGGCGAGACCACCCTCCTGGACGGGAGTGGTGATCTTGGACCAGTAGAGGGCCTCGTGCGGCAGCATGCCCGCCTCGCCGACCTGCTGGCGCACCTCGGCGAGCGACACCCCCGGAATCGACCGGTAGATCAGCGCCGCGTCGTCCAACGGGTTCTCCGCCAGCGACGGCACCACGTCCGTCGTCTGCAGACCGGCCAGAACCTCGTACAGCGAACGGTCTCCCAGCGGGAGCATCCGCCCGATCACAGCCAGCGCGAAGGCGTCCCCTTCCGTCTTGGGCACGTTCAGCAGCCGGAAGGCGTTCCCGAGCCTGGCGGCCGTCCCGGCGAACACGCCCAACGGCAGCTGGTCACCCTCCAGAACGTCTCGCCGCTCACGCAGCGCCTGCGCGTCGATCCCCAGTCTCCTGGCCTTCGACCAGTCACCCGACTCGGCGATGTCACGGAGCAACGCCTTCAGTGTCAGCGGGGAATCATGGAACAGCACCCCGTTGGTGAAAGCGGTCATCAGATCCCGCGTACTGCCCTGCTTCAGCAGACTCTTCAGACGGGACGGCGCGCTGTCCTCACGGGCCTCGCCCGCCGGTGTCAGGCCGCCGAGGAGAACCTTCGCGATCTCCTCCGGGCGGGCCGCGGGATGGGCCTTGGTGAGTACCTTGAACAGACGGTCCAGGCTCCTTTGAGCAGCCGCCCGCGCCGTCGGATGACTGGACGCGAACTCACCCAGCCGGTCCTCGAACTCCCGCGCCTTGCGCAGGTATCCCGGGTCCGCGTACAGCGCCCCGAGGCCGGGCCCCTTGGCCGGCTCCGAGGTGGTCTGCGGCGACTCGGACACTCCGGGGACGGGCACGGCGCGTACCGGGGTACGGCCCGGCCGCACGGCCTCGTGAGCGGCGGCACTCCCCGGGAGCAGGTCCGGCTTGTTCCCGGGTGCCGGCTCGGACGTCCCTGCCGCGCTGGACGCCGTCGCGCTCGCGCCCGAAGCACCGGACTCAGCGACCGCGACGTCCGGGGAGCCGCCCAGCAGCCCTTCCCGCACCACGCGGACACCCCGCCGCGCGGCCAGTTCCCGTGCCGCCTGGACCGCCCGGTCGAGCCGGTCCGCCTGTCCCTCGGACTCGCGCAGCACCTGCGCCACCCGCATCGTCGCCCAGAACCGCCGCGAGTCCCGCTCCAGCAGCGAACCGCCGCCCTCGGCCACCGTCAGGTCGAACGGGTTGTGCGCCGCCGTGATGCGTGCGGCCTCATCCCACAGCTCGCCTGCCGCACGCTCGTCCAACTTGCCCAGCGTCACCACGAACCGCCTGAGGTCCGGCGGGACCGGCATGTCACCACCGGAGCCCGAGTTCTGCCCGGGCCGGTCCTCCTGGTTCCCCTCGGACGCTGCCGTCCGCCACTCGGTGGCCACCCGGGGGTACGTCACACGCTGCCCGGACCTCTCCAACCGAGCCGCGAGATCCACCAGGCGCGACCGAGCGCCCTCGTCGACCGGGGTGACCGTCCCGGTGCCGTCCAGGCGGCGCACCAGCGCATCCAGGTCCACCCCGGCGATCTGCCGGTCCGGGCCGGGCCTCAGGACACCACGGGCCAGGTCAGCCACACCACGTACGGCCGCCAGGCGCTCGACCGTCAGGTGCTCCGGTCCTCCGTACACCTCACTCGCCAGCGCACCCAGGTGCCAGACCTGCAGGCCGTCCGCCGCGCCGATCCGCCTGGCCAGCGGCAGCAGATGGCCGCGGTTGAGCACCGGCCCGGCCTCGGCGAGGTGCTGCAGCGCGTTCCTCAGCGCGCTGGGCGGGAACTCGGGCGGCTCCTCGACAGCGTCGATCAGCTCGTACGAGTGCGTGGGGAGCTTGTGGACCTCACGAGAGGTGATGTTCAGACGGGCCGTGGGCAGGAGCAGCACTTCCTGCTCGTCCTCGTTCATGGAGAAGGCCGAGATGTCCCGGCCCCAATTCCCGGTGAGGTCGGCGCGGATGAGCACGCGGTGGGAGTCCGGCAACGGGGCCTTACCGATGAACAGGAACCCGTGCTCTGCTTGGTCACGGTCCCGGCTGAAGCTGGCGAACTTGCTGAAGGAGAGCTCCGAGTCCTCGTAGCCCACCCGTCGTGTGCCGCGCCAGGCCTCACCGGTCGCGGGCGGCAACTGCTCCAGCGCATCGGCCAGCATCGCGGCGTGGGCCGTCATCTCCTGCTCGACGACGGGCAGCAGTTGCTCGACCACCTCGTACAACCGCTCCCGGAGCAGGGCCAGTTGCTCGGGCGTCGTCTCCCGGTTTGTCACGGCCGACAGAGTAAAAGGACGGGTCTCCGGGTGACCGCTCAGTGCGGGCGGCAGTTGACTTTTGCCGCGGAGGTACTCCTCGACCAGCCACGTGACCTGGCGGCGCAGTGCCGAACGGGCCTCGTCGGGGTCGGGCCTGAGCAGCGGGTTGATCAGCTGATAGGTCGAACTGGTGTACGTCACGATCGAGGCGATGTGCGCCTGGGTCAGGCGCTCCATCACCTCTCGCGCCGTCATCCCGTTGAGCCGCAGCCAGCTCTCCACCGGCCCGTCCTCTTCCGGGTCCGCGGGCAGCGATTTGTCGATCAGGCTCTCGAACGCGTTCCTGCGCTCCTCGACCTGAGACAGCCCGTGCACGCCGAGCCCCGTGTAGCCCCCTTCCTCGGCCGGGGCGGTGACCCTGGACCAGTAGACCGCCTCGTGCGGCAGCATGCCGTCCACCGCGAGCCGTCGCAGCTGGGCCGACTGCACGCCAGGGACCGACCGGTACATGCGCACCGCGTCGTCCAACGGGTTCGACGCCAGGGACGGCACCACGTCCGCGGTCTGCAGTCCCGCCAGGATTTCGTACAGCGAATGGTCCTGCAGCGGAAGCATCCACCCGATCAGGGCCAATGCGAGGCCCTCCGCGTCGAGACCGGGGACATTCAGCAGCTTGAAGGCGCTCCCCATGCGTGCGGCGGTGCCCGAAACGCCCGCGGTCAGCGGCATGCCCCGCCTGCCGTGCATCTCGCGGAACAACTCGGACGCCTCGTCCAGCGCGAACCAGGCCCTGCCCGAGACAGAACCCAGCGGCAGCTCCGGCCCTTGCTCGCCCGGACCCAGATCGCCCGCGCGCGGCCACTCGACGGCCGCGGGCTCCTCGACGATCCTGGTGATCCCGGTCACCGTCCGGCCCTCGGTGCCCTCCGCGGCGTTGTAGTGCACCTCGATTCCCAGCACATCGGGAGCCGAACGCAGCTCGTCCAGCAGCGGGGCACCCTGCTCGTCGAAGGTCACCCGCTCCAGCGGCACCTGCTCCGTACGGAAGCCCAGCACCCGCAGAGCGCTCTGGTTGGCGGCGAGGAACGCCACCTCGCGCTCGCTCAGCCCGACGCCCAGACGATCCCACTCGCCCGGCGTGGCGGCGAGGTCCCCGCGCAGCCGGTCCGCCTGCGGACGCGGCCAGCGGTGCCTGAAGTACTCGTCGCCCCAGTACTTCGCGGCCTCCCGCTTCCACGACGGCGCCTGCGCCGCCATGTTCCCGATACTGAAGAAGTCGTCGTCGAACATGCTCGCCCGGTCCGGCGCGACCCGCTCGACCGCGGCACGCAGCCGGGCGCGCAGCTCGCTCCGGAGGAAGGTCACCTGCTCGCGCAGCGCCTGCATGTCCAGGCCGAGACGCTCCGCCTTCGCCCAGTCTCCGGCGGCGGCGACGTCATGGAGCATCGACCTCAACGTCAGCGGCGCGTCGTTCTCGATGGCCGCGTTGAAGAAGGCGGTCGCCAACTCCCGTACGCTGCCCTGCTTCAGCAGCTCTTCGAGACGGGCGAGCCCGTTGTCGGCGCCGATCTGCCCCGCCGACGTCAGGTTGCCGGTGAAGAAGATCTTCGCGATCTCCTGGCGGCTCCGTTCGGGGTGCGCCTGGGTGAGTACCTCGAACAGGCGGGCCACGCCCTGCCGAGCCGCCTGAAGCGCCCTCGGCTGACGGAACGCGTGCGCGCCCAGCCGCTTCTCGAACTCCCGGGCCGTGGAGGCGTACGCCGGATCCGCGTACAGGGCCCGCCGACCGCGCTCCGTGGCGGGGCCGGGGGCGCTGTCCGACACCAGATCGGCGACCGGCGCCACGGCGTGGGCCCCCGCGTCGGCCTGCCCCGACGACACCTCGGTGGACGTACCGGTGCCGTCGAGACGTGCCAGGAAGGCCTTCAGGGAGTCCGTCTGCGGCAGGTCGGCGTTCCGGGATTCCTCGGCCGGGCGCGCTTGCGCGACGTCGGCCATGCGGGCGGCGAGCCCACCCCGCAGGCCCTCGTGCACGGAACGGGCATCGCGTTCGGCGGCCAGGGCCCCGGCCGCCGCGACGGCCTGCGCGTCCCGGTCCGGCGCGCTCTCGTTCTGGTGCAGTACCCGCGCCACGCGCATTGTCGCCCAGAACTGCTCGGGGTCGCGCTCCAGCAGTCCTCGGGCGCCCTCGGCGACCGTGAGACGGAACGGGGAGTGCTCCGCGGTGATCCGCGACGCATCGGCCCAGAGCTGACGTGCCGTCGGCTCGGCCAGCTTGCCGAACTGCTGCTCGGCGAACCGGCGGAGTGACGGGTCGGGCGCGATGCCCTGGACGTCCTCAACCGTCGTGCGCCCCTGCACGTCCTGCGGCCGCACGTCCTGCGGCCGCACGTCCTGCGGCCGCACGTCCTGCGACGGCGGCGCCTGCTCGCGCCCAGGAGCCGGAACCTCGGTGCCGCCCTCCATCCGCGGGGCCACGGCCGTGGCCTCGTCCGCCTCCCGCTCCTGCGGCCTGGTCGGCCTGGTCGACTTCGTCGTCGACCGCCGCGACGGCGCGTCGGCGCCGCCGGCCGTCGGGCTATCCGCCTGCACGGACGGTGCCCCGGAAGGCGCCGCAACCACGTCCGGCCCGGCTACGGCCGACCGCTCGGGACCGGCGTGCGGCGCAAGCCCGCCGGCCTCCCCGGCTCCCGGCGCGTCTGCCGTCCGCGACGCCGCCGGTCTGGCGGGCAGTACGGCCGTGTCGGGCGTGTTGGCCGCGATCCGCTCCGTGGACAGCGCCGGGGGGCGCTCCGTCTCGCCCGGCCGGGTGGCCTCGTGCGCCCGGGTCGGCTCGGAACCGGACGACGCCGACGCCTCCTGTCCCGCCGTATCCGGCCCCGCCGTGCCCTGCCCCTTGCCACGGCCGCTCTCCACGGCCGACGCGGCCCCCGCAGAGTCCAGGGTCCGCCGGCCCACCCCGCCCGCGCGGGACGCCGGGGCCACATCGGCAGCCCGGCCGGCGCCCACACCGGTGCGTGATCCGGCGCCCGCGCCCACGCTGGTGGCCGTACCCGTGTCCGCGCTGGTGTCCGTGCCGGTGCCGGTGCCGGTGCCGGTGCCGGTGTCCGCGCCGGTGTCCGTGTCCGTGTCCGTGCCCGCGCTGGTGCCGGTGTCCGTGTCCGTGCTGGTGTCCGTGCCGGTGTCCGTGTACGCGCTGGTACCCGTACTCGTGTCCGCGCTGGTGTCCGTGCCGGTGCCGGTGCCGGTGCCCGCGCCCGCGCCCGTGCCCGTACCCGTGCCCGTGCTGGTGGCCGTGCGGGCCGCGTCGCCGCTGCCGGTGGCACCGCCGGCCAGGACGTCCCCAGCGCCGCCCAGGGGGGCTCGGCTGCCGTCGAGGGCCTCGTCCGCCGAGCCCACCCTCCCCGCATCGTTGTCGGTGACGGGCCGGTCCGCTGTGGACGAGGGCGCCGACGGGCTGCCGGGCTCCTGTGCACGGGGTGCCTGGGAGGTGTTCCCCGAGGACGGGGCGCGCTCCTCCACCACCTGGCCGCCGGTGGTCGGTTCCGTCGGCCCTGTGGAGCGCTCGGACGGCGTCGCCGAGGTGTCCTGGGCGGGCGTGGGGGTGGAGTCCTGGCGCTCGATCTCCGCGAGGGTCCGCTCCAGGTCCTCGACCCGTGGGACACGCGAGGGCATGGTGGCCCGGTCGACGCGTGGACCGGATGCCGGCGCGGCGGGCAACTCCGTTTCGGCCACGGGACGGGAACGCTGGGTCTGCGTCACATCGGACCCGGGACGAGACGCCGAGGGCTCGGCACGCTGCGGCTGCCGGGACGTCTCCGGCTGCCCCTGGACGGCCGGGGCATCGCCCGGACGAGCCAGGGGACTCACCGGTGCGCTGGGCAGCGCCTCGATCTCGGAGGCGATCCGGTCGGCCGCCTCGTCGGACAGCGGCACGCGCGCCTCGTCGCCGACGGGGCGCTGCTCGGCCGCCACCGTGGCATCGGGCCTGGCACCGGTGCCCGGCAGCACCGACAACGGATCGGGCCGGCCGACCGTCGACGGCTCCGGCCGGGTGGCCGGTGCGGCCGGCAGGGTGCCGGACTGGGCGGCGTCGGCGCCCGGCACGGTTTCCGGCCTGGCGTTGGGGGCGCTGGGCAGGTCGTCGAGCTCGTCCAGGGTGAACGAGGCGGGCTCGTCCGACTCCTGGCGCAGGAACTGCTGTCCCTGCTGCGTGGCGGTCGACGGCTCCGGCCGGGTGGCCGGTGCGGCCGGCTGGGCGGTGTCGGCGCTCGGCTGGGTCTGGGGCCTGCCGGTGGCCACATCGGGCAGGGCGCCCGGCCGGTCGGTGGGAACGCTCGGCAGGGCGTCCGACCTGGTGCTGGGGGCGCTGGGCAGGTCGTCGATGTCGTCCAGGGTGAACGCGGCGGGCTCGTCCGGCTCCTGGCGCAGGAACCGCTGCTCCTCCTGCGTGCGCGCGAGGTCCTGCTCGGCCTGCCGGGAGATGCCTTCCTGGACCAGTCGGTCGAGCCGGCTACCGGAGCCCGAGTCGGAACCCGTACCGCCCGAGTCCGTTCCCCCGCCGCGACCGGACCCGGCACCGGGACGGTCCGAGCCCGGCGCCGGCCGTTCGATCTCCTGCTGGAGTTCGCGGCGCAGCGCGGCGGTGTTCTCGTCATGGGTCCGCACCGTGGCCAGGCGCTGCTCCGCCTGCTCCAGCCGCTGCTGCGTCTGCTGTACGACCTCCTGCGGCGAGCCGGTCCGGCGCTGCTGGGTGAGCTGGTCGCGCAACTGGGTGACGTCCTGCTCGTGGCTGCGGACCTGCTCCAGTCGCCGCTGCTCGCTGACCTGGCGCTGCTGCTCCCGGTCGGCGAGATAGTCCTTGAGCTGCTGTTCGGCGGACCGCGCCTCCTGCGGGCTGCCGGCGGCCTCCATCCGCCGCATCAGCTCGGCCTCGCGCGGGTCCTGGTGCGACCCGTCGCCGCGCAGCTCCTCGAACCGCCGCATGAGGTCCGCGTTGGCCGCCGCGGCAGCCGACCCCTGGCCGCCACCGGAGGCCTGCTGACGCAGCCGTTCCTCCAAGTGCCGCGTCTGCTCCTCGATCTGGCGGTCGGTGTGCTGCTTGAGCTCCTGCTGTGCCTGGCGCGCCTCTTGAGGCGTCCGGGCGTTCTCCACCTGCCGCACCAGGTCCGCCCGGTGGGCGTCCGCCTCCGGCGCACCGCCCGGGTTCAGCACCGTGCGCAGCTCGGCCAGCCGCCGCTCCACCGGCGTCCAGCCGTTGAACTTCGCCTGCGCGTCGAGCGCCTGCCTGCGCTCCTGCGGCGTCGTCGCGGCATCGACTCGCTGCTGCAGCACGCCCTGCTGGTGCACTCCCAGCTCGTGGATGACCTGGGCCCGCTCCTGCGGGCTCGTCGCGGCATCGAGCTGCTGCCGCAGCTCCGCCTCGCGCGGATCCTGCGGTGTACCGGCGTTCAGACTGTCGAGCCGCCGCAGCAGGTCCTCGTCCGCCGCCTGCGTCCGGGCATCCTCCTGCGAATTCAGGCGCTCGGTGAACGACTGCTGCTGTTCCTCGATCTGACGATCCGTGTACTCCTTGAGCTCCTGCTGTGCCTGGCGCGCCTCCTGAGGCGTCCTCGCGTTCTCCACGTTCTGGACGAGCTGCTCGCCCTGCGGGTCGGCTTCGGGCAGCAGACCTTCGCGCAGCTCGTTCAACTGCCGCTCCTGCTGCGTCAGTTGGTTGTGCGCGACCAGATCGCGCAGCGCCTGCTCGGTCTCCTGAGGCGTGGTCGCGTCCTGCAGCCGCTGCAGCAGCTCCTGCCCGCGCCTATCCGGCAGTGCCTGTTCGCGCAGCGCGTCCAGCCGTCGCTCCAGGTCTGTCTGGGCCGTGCCCTGGCGCAGGTCGTCGAGCTGCCGCTGCATGTCGCGCTGGTTCTGGAAGTCCTGCAGCGTCTGACGGGCCTGGGACCACTCCTCCGGCGACCGGGCCGATTCCTGCTGCGCTATCGTCCGGCGCCGCATGATGTCGTCCTCGGGATCGGACTGCGTCAGGCGGTCCATGCGCTGCTGGACCTGCTGGTGCCACTCCAGGTCCTTCTGCAGCGCCTCCCGCGCGGCCGGGTCGCTGACCGTGGTCAGCTCCCGGCGAAGCTGCTCCACTCCCGAGTTGAAGGAGCTCGGGCCGTTCTCCGACACCATCTCGACCGGAAGATGACGCTCGACGAAGTCGGTGTACTCCTTGAGCCGGCTGTCGACCAGGACCGGGTTGCCCGTTCGCTGCGCCTGCTCCACGGCGTCCACCTGGGAACGCCAGGCGTCCTGGTCGACGCCCAGATCGCCCAGCGGGGAGAAGCCGTTCGCGACCTGGGTCTCCACATGGGTGCGGAAGTCCGCGAGCCGTTGGTCGAGAACCCGCTGTTCGACCGTGGTCCGGAAATCCTGCAGACGCCGGCTGGTCTCGGCCCAGTCGCCCGAGCGTGCCGACTCGCGCACCGAGTCGGCACGCGGCCGCCACTCCGACTCGGGCAGCCCGGCCGACCGCGCGATCCTGCTGAGCTCGGTGACGCGGTTCTGCACCTCGCGTCGCAGCGCAGGCAGGGTCCCGGTCGGCGCGGCGGGAAGGTCCGTGACGAGCGTGCTGGGCGACGGGTCCGGCAGCTCCGACGGGTCGAACGGCTTCGGCGCGTCCGGCAGATCGAGGTCGTCCTCGCCGGGACGCTGACCGGTCGAGTTCTCTTCGGGAACTTGTTCCGAGTTCCCTTCGGGCACCTGGCCCGAACGCGCGGGTGTCGTGGAGGTTGTGGGTGTCGTGGAGATCGTGGGTGTCGTGGCGGTTGTCGGGGTCGTGTCGGTCGTGGGTGTCGTGGCGGTTGTCGGGGTCGTGTCGGTCGTGGGTGTCGTGGCGGTTGTCGGGGTCGTGTCGGTCGTCGGAGTCGTGGAGAGCGTTGGGGTGCCCGCCTGGCCCTCGCCCGGATTCGCGTTCTTCAGCAGGTCGGGCAAGGACGGGATGTCGAACTTGGGCACACTGATGTGCTCCGGCGACACCCCGTCTCCCGTGCCGTGCCCGCCATGCCGGCCGCCACCTTCGAGGGCCCCGCCGATCGCTTCGGAGACCGTGCCCAGCCCGAGGCTCTGCCCGGGAGCGAAGATGTTGGTCACCGCGGTCGTGGTCAGACCGGTCAGACCGCCATGGGTGACGTTGCCGAGGAAGGAGTCGGCGAACTTCGGGGCCAGGTGGCGCATGATCTGGCCCAGCCCGCCGCCGAGGGCCCCGCCGATCGAACCCATCTCCGCCGCGCCCTTGGTCTTGCTCAGGTCCCAGTGCGTGCGGTCGCCCTTCAGGAACTGGATGACCTGCACCGCGATATCCATGCCGACCTGCATCACGATGTTCGACAGCACCGCGATGAAAAGCTCCCGCAGGATCGCCTGAACCGCGAACCGGCCCGCCGTGACGACGGCCGGAATCGCCGCCGACCCGAACAACGTGGCCGTCAGATACGCGATTTCCGCGGCCATCCACGCCAGATTCAGGATGATCATGTACTTCGCGTACTCGATCTCCAGCGCGATGTTGTCGGCCATCACACCGAGTTGCGCGGCCGACGTCGCCATCACGGGCAGGGTCGAACTCAGCTGGGTGACGAACTGCCCGAACTGCTCCGCCGGAGCCCCGGCCATGCTCTCGAACGTCGCGGCCGTCGACGGATTGAGTTCCCCCAGGAGCTGGTTGATCTCCTGCGCCGCTGCGTTCCAGACCGCACCGAGTTCGGCGAGCTTGTCCTCGTTCCCCCTCGGGAACTCGTCCCCGACGGCGATCTTGGCGACGAACCCCAATTCCGGTGGCAGCTGGATGCTCATGAGCTACGAGGCCTCTCCCACCGGAAGCAGCACGTCAGCCGCGCGTGGTACCGCGGTGCGAACCACCGGACGTGTTGGTGTCCGGGACGGAAGGCGTGTGGGTGTCGGTGGTACCGCGCTCGAAGCTGCGGGCGGTCTTCGTGTTCTGGTCCTCGGTCGCGTTGAAGCCCTTCGCCATGGTCTCCAGTCCGTCAGCCGTGCTGTCCAGCACCTCGACGAGCCCCTTGAGCCCGTCGACCATCTCGTTCCGAGGGGTGACGTACTGCTCCGCGAAAGCCTTTCCCATGGAGTCGTCGCCCCAGCAGTCGCCGAGCTCGTTCAGGCGCGACTCCAGCCGGGTCACGAGCTGCCTCATCTGGTCGGAGTAGGCCCGCACGTTGGGAGCGTTCTTCGCCAGCGCGTCAGGGTCCACTGCGAAATAGTTGGAAGACACCGCGACCTCCTTCTCACATCAGCTCGGGGGGATTTGTCAGGCGACCGGAGGTCGCGCGATACGGGGGCCTGACCCTCGGCCGGGACGACCGCCGGCGACGTACTCCTGGACCTCGTCCGCCATGGGCGGCGTCTCCGGCAGCAGTCCGCCCAGATCGGCCTTGCCCTGGAGCAGGTCGGCGGCGGACATTCCCGCGGGAAGGTGACCGGACAGGACCTCGGCGACATCCGCCATGGCCGTCGCCCGGGCCTTCTGGATGGTCGTGAGGAACATCTGGGAGAGCTCCACGGGAGCCATGCGCTTGTAGGCGCCGGTGGGGAACTCGATCTCGGTGACCTCGCCCTGCGAGTTCACGGTGACCTTCAGAGCCTGCCGGGGAGCCGTCGCGCTCGCCTTGACCTCACGCATCCTGCGCTGCAGTTCGCCGACCTGCGCGCGCTCCCTGCGATACGCACCCAGCAGCTCTTCTATGTGCTGGTCGTACGGACTCGACATGGTGCTCCTCTCCCACCTGCGGTGACGACTCCCCGAACAGTGGGAAAGCGCTTTCGCGCCCCGGTCGCGCAGGTTCGTGGGGGACAGCAAACATGCCGCCGCGGGCTCCCGTAACCCTGATTCGGCGGGTCATGGCCCGAAGGGCACCGTCATCTGCCCCAACGACCCGGCGCGGCCGACATACCGGGAGATCCCGGCACCTCGGCCGCGCCGTTTGCCGCGCCGTCCGCGGCTCAGGCAGGTCAGCCGATCTCGTCGGCCCGCTGGGGCACAGCCCCCCAGGAGTCGGCGCCCTGCCTCAGCAGGTGGGCGACGCCGCGGCTGCTCTTCGCCTCGTCACCGTCCTCCTCCGGGCCCCCGTCCTCCTCGACCTCATCCTCGTCATCAGGCACTTCCGCGGTGCTGAGCAGCATCCCGGCGTACCCGGTGACCGGCGCCGGCAGCTCCTCGGCGGCCGTGCCCTGGGAGCGGTCGGGCCGCCAGGTGGCCAGGCCCGGGCCGGGGACCGGCTCGGCGGAGGGGTAGTCCGAGGAAGTGGAGAGCTGAGGGAAGCCGAGCCCGGCGGCGAAGACCGCGCCGTCCTCGTCGCTCCACCCCGGCTCCTCCGTCACGGCGGCAGCGTCGTCCGCCTCCTGCGAGCTCTCGGTCTCGTCGCCGCCCGCTCCGGCCTCGGACACTGCGTCGTCCTCGTCGCTCCAGCCGTCGTCGTCGCTGAGGACGTGCGTGGGCATGAGCTCTTGCTCCTCCTCGTCCTCGGCACGGCGCCCGCCCAGCGTCCACAGCACCGCCGGGTCGGCGGCCTCCCAGGCGCTGGTGTCCGCCGTGGCCGCGACGCTGGGGACAACCGCCACACGGTCCTCGGGAAGCCCTTCCGGCACGGCGGGGTCCGCGCCGCGCAGAGCCGTCCCGCCGACGGGGGCTCCCTGGGTCTCGCTCGGCAGGCCCCCGGGTTCGGGATCAGCCCAGCCCGCCTCCCTCTCCAGCAGCAGGCCCGAAGAGTCCGAGCGCTCGTCGCCTTTGGACGCGCCGACGGGCATTCCGAGCGGCGGCATCATGCCTCCCTGAGCGGCCGCTTCTCCGGCCGCTGCCGCCTCGCCGAGACCGGCCTGCACGGCCCTCTGCTCCATGCCGGGGGCTGTCGAGCCCACGGTGGGAACCGACACTCCGCCGACGCTCAACCGCGCCATGGTCGGCAGCACGCCCGGACGGGCCGGGGCCACCTGGTCAGCGCCGTTCGTCCGTGCTGCGGGCGCAACGGACGGCATCGGCTGGACCGAACCCGTATCCGGGGCGGGAAGAGACAGGGGCACCGCAACCGGCGCTGCGCCCTGCTCGCGCCCCGTGGTCTGCGTCGAAGTGGGGGCGTGGCCGCCCGCCGTGGACGCAGGCGTCACGCCCACGACACCAGCGGTCGGCGAGACGGTGGCACCCGTGCCATGGGTCACCAGTCCAGGACCACCCGCAGCCGCGCCTGAGGACGGGACGACCTCGCCGTCACCGGGTGCACCGCCATGGGCCTCCGTCCACGGCTCCACGTGACGTGACAGCAGTCCGGAGGAGTCCGAGCGCTGCTCGTCCTTCGGTGCGCCGGCACCGCCAGGGGTCATCGGCATGAACGGCATCCCGGCACCCGCGCCGGCAGTGGTGCCTTGTGATGTCGAACCCGTGACCGGAGTTCCGGCCAACGACACCTGGCCGGCGCTTTGACCTGTGCCGGGCAGTGTTGCTCCGCCGGTGCCGCCGTGGTTCAACAGGTCAGGTGGCATGTGTGTCGCAGAAGTGTTGGGCTGTGTGCCCCCGCCGGTGTTGTTGAGCATGTTCGGCGGCAGCCTGTGGACTTGCGAATTCGGGTCGAGGGACACCGGGTTGTTCCTGGTGTTCTCGCCGCCTGGACCGGTGGTGTTCCTGTTCGGGAGTGTTTCCCCGCCGGTGTTGTTGAGTTGGTTCGGCGGCACCCTGCGTACCTGTGTGTTCGGGTCGAGGGCGCTGTTCCCGGTATTGGCTCCGCCCGTCGACAGGTTCACACCGCCTGTGTTCCTGCCGGGCTGCAAGAGTCCAGGCCCACCGGCAGTCGCACCCGATGTCGTCAATACCTCACCCGTGGGCTGCGGTTCACCGTTACCCGTCCACGGCTCGACGTGACGTGACAGCAGTCCGGAGGAGTCCGAGCGCTGCTCGTCCTTCGGTGCGCCGGCACCGCCAGGGGTCATCGGCATGAACGGCATCCCGGCA
>NZ_JBHVGZ010000009.1:56148-73820 GCF_042800355.1 Streptomyces sp. NPDC057623 | reverse complement strand
GTAGTGTGCCGCCGCCGGTGGTGGTGTTGAGTTGGTTGGGCGGTATTTTGCGTACTTGTGTGTCGGGGTTGAGGGTGTTGTTTCCGGTGTTTCCGCTGCCTGTTGACAGGTTTACGGTTTTGTTGTTGGGCAGGGTGTTTCCGCCGGTGTTGTTGAGTTGGTTCGGCGGCAGTCTGCGTACTTGTGTGTCGGGGTTGAGGGAGGTGTTTCCTGTATTCCTGCCGCCTGTTGACAGGTTTACGGAGTTTCTGTTGGGTAGTGTGCCGCCGCCGGTGGTGGTGTTGAGTTGGTTGGGCGGTATTTTGCGTACTTGTGTGTCGGGGTTGAGGGTGTTGTTTCCGGTGTTTCCGCCGCCCGTCGACAGGTTTACGGAGTTCCTGTTCGGCAGCGTGTTCCCGCCCGTGTTGTCAAGCGTGTTCGGCGGCAGCTTACGCACCTGAGTATCGCGAGAATTGTTCCCCGTGTTCCCGCCATTCCAGCTTCCAGTATTCCTGTTCGGTTGCCCTCCCCCGCCATTGATGTTCGGGTTGCGCTGGATCTGGTACGTTTGCAACGGAATGTTCTGCTGTGTCCCGCGGCGATTCAAGTCACTACCGAAAACGCTCTGGCCGCCGTAGCGGTTGATGGGCTCAGGTACTTGATTCTGCTGTGGCTTATAGTCGGTGATGTTCGGCTGTTTGTTATCGCCGATTGTATTGCCGAGCGGAGACGTGATGTTCGTCGTGGATACCTGGTTCAAATTGCGCGTCTCGACGGAATACTGTCTGGCCAGTGTGTGCAGTACCTGCCGCATGTCTTCCGTCATCATGCGAACGATCTCTTTGTTCTGACTGACCGGAATGAGACCGTTGCTCATCGCCTTGATGCCCTGGTCCAGCGCCTGTTGCGCGTACCAGTGGTCGATGACGACGATGTTCGCCTGGGCCACCGCGAGATTGTTACCGGCGTCGACCAGGGTCTGGGGGACCGATGCGCCCATACTGCCCCCGGAGAGCGCATTGGCACTGGCGGCCACCTGCTTGGAGAAGGTCTCCATCATGGTCATGAAGGAATCTGCCGCAGCGCCCTGCCACGGCGCGTCCGTGGTGCCGGCCAGCGCCTTGGCCTGCGCGACGAGGTTCTCCGACACCACTTGCAGGACATCTTGCACGAACTGGAACGCGTTACCTGCGTCGTAGAGGCTCTGCGGAGTGGCCACGCCGCCCGCCCGGTCCTCTTCCTGCCCGTCCGCCAGGTTGGAAGCGCCGACGATGACGGCCTCGATCTGCTTCCAGTCCCAGGTGTCGTAGTCGTTCGGCGACCCCATGACAGAGTTGTTGCCGAAGATCCCGGACTTGTCGTCCGCCTGCGTGGTGTTGCCGGTGTTGTAGTCCTTCTTGTCTGCCATGACGTCGACGCTCTCGTTCGTGTCTGTATGGGCAAACGCCTAAAGCGGCGTCAGGTGCAGAGACACCTGACGCCGCCACAGGCAGCCGAATAGTTTGTTCTCATCCGCCAGTACCGAGCTTGGTGAAGTCGCTCTGAGCGGACTGCATCGCCTTGTTCAGATCCTCGGCCGTCATCTTGGCCTCTTCCTCGGTGGTCTTGTACTTCGCACTCAGCTGGCGCATGCCGGCACTGATGTCTGTCAGACCCTGACCGAGATCGTGGAGAATCTTGAGGTATGTGTTCTGGAGCCCTGTGTCGCCGTTGGCGCCACAGGCGGACTGCCGGAGCGCATAGGCGTCGTAGAAGGCCCCGGGATTGACCCGCTGGAGGTCGACGAGCGTCTGGTACGCCTGCTTCACCGGCTCCGCGAGCCTGTCCATGTTACCGGCGAAGAGTTCCATGGACGGCGTGTTGACCGAGGTCCTGCGCCCGTTGCCGGAACCACCCGGAACCGGCGGCGCCGGGGGGTCGTGCTGGTCCGGTCCGGACCGCGTGTGCGGCGGGTGGAAGGTCGTCGGGTCCCACTCCTTGAGAGGAGGGGGAGGCGGCTCCTCCTCCTTGGGGTCCCAGTTCAGGGAGTCTGTGTCCGGCATCAGCGGTTCCAGATGTTGATGCCGGACCTCTCACCGGCGGCGTACTCGCCGATGATCTGGGTGAGCGAATTCTGGGCGTTGGTGGCCTGCACGGTCATGTCGTTGGCGGCCGTGGCCCAGACGCTCCGCTGGCTGTCGAACAGGTCGCGCGCGCCGCTCTCCCACTCGGTGATGGCCTGCATCGTGCCGCTCTGCAGTTCCTGCAGGAAGTCGTTGATCTGCGTGGAAATGCGACTCATCTCCGTGACCGCGGACTCAAGGCCGTCAAACTGAAGACTGTAATCTGCCATGTTCTTCTCCTGTCTGTGAAAGCTGTCTGTGAAAGCTGTCTGAAATGCTGACTTACTAGAACCCGGGGAGCGTCGGGGTGGTGATCCCGGAGGCGGCCTGCTGGGCCTTCCGGATGCTCTCCTCGTTCGTCTGCGTCAGGATGCTGGTGTTCTGGCTCAGGGCGTTCTCCATGCCGTTGAGGACCGTGATCACCTTGTTGAAGTCGACGAGCCAGTTCTGCAGCGCCCGGTCGAATGCCATGAACGCCTGGCCGGTCCACACGGCCTGAATGTTGCCGACCGTCGTGGACATCGCCTTGTACTGGC
Source organism: Streptomyces sp. NPDC057623 (assembly GCF_042800355.1). NCBI lineage: Bacteria > Bacillati > Actinomycetota > Actinomycetes > Kitasatosporales > Streptomycetaceae > Streptomyces > Streptomyces sp. NPDC057623. The sequence goes on along the minus strand of NZ_JBHVGZ010000009.1, from coordinate 71,203 downwards.
CGTCGAAGTTGGCGACGCCGTTCGAGAAGACGTTGATGGCCTTTTGAAGTCCAGCAAGGTCGACCTGTGTCATATTGCCCGCCATCGAGCCCTCCAGTTCTTGGTGCGGGTTCCTTCTTGAACCGCCTGGTCATACCTTCTCGAATGGCGGGGGCCGAAGGAACCGCATTCGCCGTCCCTTGCCCCGTCCACCAGCGATAGTTGCCCCGGCGACTCCCGTCAGGCCCCCGCGCCCGCCTCCGCCATGGCCGGACTGCCCTCTTCAGGAGGCACCTGACCTGCGCCTGCGCCTGCGCCTGTTCCTGCCCCTGCGTCGGCGGTGTCGGCGGCGTCCGTCCGGGCGGCCGGCCGGATCGCGGGGGAGTCGGCCGCGGCCAGACGTTCGGCGAAACGGTGCGCCCCGTACGCGCCCGCCGGGGGCGGAGACTCGGTGAAATGCTCGACGAGCGAGGTGCGCACAGGAGCGTCGACTGTGAATCCACGTACCGTCAGATAACGCCACGACAACTCGGCCAGCTCCGCCCCGGAGTAGTCGGCGAACGGCAGGTACTCGGCGAAGCAGGCAGCCAGTTCGGAGCCCGGGCGCGCGTTCAGGGCCTCCGCCAGCAGCGCCTCCTCGCCGCACAGCACCAGCGCCACCTCGCCGTTGCCGTCCGCAGCCGCCCGCAGCGCACTCATCACGACCGCGCGCTCCGACTCCGGGCGGGTCTGGAAGGCCTGGTCGAGTTCGAGCAGCAGCAGGCCGCCCGCGGCCTCGTCGAACACGGCGGCTGCGAACGTCTCGGCCTGTTCCCGCCAGCCCGCCGGGAACTCGGAGAGTGCCTGCCGGTGCACCGCGCCGGTGTCCAACAGCCCGTACTCGGCGAGGCACCGCGCGTACAACCCGGCCACGGCACCGCGGCCGCTGCCCTCCTTGCCCGCGAACACGAGGTTCATCAGCCCCGCGACCGGCTGACCCTGCCGGCGCAGCTCCGTGAGCCCGGCGAGGCGTTCGAGGAGCGAGGTGCGGACCGCCTCCAGGCCGACCAGGTTCGCGATGCGCCGGCTGCTGCGCGGCTCCTGCGGCTGCCGGTCGCCCCCGGCACCGGCCGCGGCGGGCTCCGCCCCGGGCGGCTTCTCCACGTCGTCCGCCGTCAGACGCGTGAACTCCGAGTCTGCGGTGGGCGGATGAGTGGCCAGCCGGGACGCCTGACGGTTGATCATCGACTCGAACAGCTGGCGGGCCACCCGGCCGTTGCCGAAGGTCGGCCCCTTCGGGATCCGCTCGAAGTAGGTGGTGAGCCCCTCCAGCGCGGAATCGGTGAGCTCGTAGTAGTGCTTGCCGCACAGGCCCCGGACGATCGTCACCAGCTCGTCCACCGAGTAGTTGGGGAACTCGACGGTGCGGGAGAAGCGGGACGCCATACCGGGGTTGGAGGCCAGGAACTGGTCCATCTGCTCGGAGTAGCCGGCGACGATCACCACGATCTCGTCGCGGTGGTCCTCCATCATCTTCATGAGGGCGTCGACGGCCTCCTGACCGAAGTCCGGGCCGCTTCCCTTGGCCTGGCTGGTCAGCGTGTAGGCCTCGTCGATGAAGAGCACACCGCCGATCGCCTTGGTGACGACCTCCGTGGTCTTGATGGCCGTGGCGCCGATGTACTGCGCGACGAGGTCGGCGCGCGCGACCTCCACGATGTGGCCCTTGCTGAGGATGCCCAGTTCGGCGAGGACCGCGCCGTAGAGCCGGGCCACGGTGGTCTTGCCGGTACCCGGTGGGCCGGCGAACACCAGGTGCCGGCTCATCGGAGGCATGGGCAGGCCCATCTCCTCCCGGCGCTGGGCCATCTTGTTGAGGTTGATGAGGCTGGTGACCTCGTGCTTGACGCTCTCCAGCCCGACCAGCGCGTCGAGTTCGGCGAGCGGTCCGGTGCCGGTGTGCTGCGCGGTCTCCGACGCCTCGGACCGCTCGGCGCCGTCCTCCTTCCGCTGCCGCCCCTTCGAAGCGGCACGCCCGGACTGGTCCTGCCGGTCGCCGCCGGTCAGGTTGCCGACCGAGAACTGCGGGTTGTCCCGCAGCTGGTGCACCTGAAGCCCGCCGTTGTCCCGCACTTCGCAGTCGCGGACGCTGACCGGCTCCTCGGTGTTGGTGCGTACACCGTCCCCGGCGTTGTCGAAGATCACACAGTTGCTGACCTCGGCCCGAGCGGTCGCCTGGATGTTGACGCCGTGCCCGCGGGCACTGTGCACCCGGCACCCGATGGCCGTGACCGATCCGCCGCCGGTCACCCGGATCGCGTCGGTCCCGGAGCCGGCGATCTCGCTGTCCCGCACAATGAGCGCGGCGTCCTTCCCGACGAGGACCTCGCAGCCCTGGAGCCGGGCGGACACGACCTCCGCCTCGGAGCCGTCGGTCAGCGAGAACCCACAGCCACCGGCGGTGCGCAGGCGCAACTCCTGGAACCTGCCCGTGCCCTTCTCGGCCAGCTCCACCGCGTTCGCCCGGTCCGTGGCGATCTCGCTGTCCCGCACCATGACCCTGGCACCGCCCGCCACCCGCAGCCCCGTGCCGGCGCCCTCCGCCACCGTCAGCTGCTCCGCCTCGACGGCGGCACCCTCCGTGACGAGCACGGCCGCCTGGGCCGCCTCGCGTACGGCCAGCTGCTTGAGGGCGACCGTGCTGCCGTCCTCCACGCTTACGCCCACCGACGCCCGCGTGATCTCGCAGTTCTCCAGCCGGGGCCGCGACTTCCCGGTGATCCGGACGGCGGTTCCGCCCGGGGCGGAGACCCCGCACCCCTTGAGCAGCGGGGCCGAACCGCCGGCGATGTGCACCGACTCCGCGCCGGCACCGTAGAAACGGCAGCCGGTGAGGGTGATCCGGCCCTTGCCGGTGAGGTACGCGTCCACGCTCGCGCTCTCGGTCACGGTGACGCCCGACACGGTCGCCGCGCCGTTCTGCTCGACGACCAGCGCCGGTTTGCCGCTCGCGGTGATCGCCGTGTCCTTGACCTCCGCGTGCCCGTTGCCGTTGACGCAGATGCCGTTGCCGCCCGCCCGGTCGATGACACTCTCCCGGACCGCCAGCCGCCCGCCCTCGGCGACCACGATCGCGGACGAGCCGGTCTCGTTGACGACGGTCTTCTCGACCGTGTTGCCGCCGGGCGAGGTCACCACGATGCCGGCGCCCTGCGCCTCGTCGATCCGGCAGTCACGTGCCACCAGCGTTCCCTGATGCCACGCCAGGATCGCCGTCCACCCCGCACCGGTGATCCGGCAGGCGTCGAGTGCGGCCTCGCCGCGCCGGATCTCTACGGCGGCCGTGTCGTCGTCCCCGCCGGAGATCGTCAGACCGGAGAGCTGCACCGCCTCGGTGTCGATGACGACGGCGCTGCCCGAGCCTACGTGGATCCGCACGTCACTCCCGCCGCTCGCGGCGGAGATGGTCACCATGCGTGTGATGACCAGGGGTTCCTCGTACGTCCCCGCGGCCACGGTGATCACCGCGCCATCCGAAGCGGCGCGCAGTGCCTCGCCTATGGACTGGTAGGCGCCGGGACGGTCCCGGGAGACCAGCAGGACCTGCCTCGTCATGGCGTCGTTCCCTTCCTGGGTGGTGCGGTGCCGGCGCCACGGCCGGTCACGATCAGCCCCGGTGGATTGCGGAGGGAGCCGAGGGCCGCCGCCGGGAGCCGTACGACGGGCTTGCCGTCCCGCCACTCGGTTTCGGCCTGCTCCAGCCTTGCCATCGCGAGGTCGTCCAGCGGGAGGCGCCGGATGTCGACGCTCCCGTCCGCGCCGATCTCCGGGCCCGTCAGCTCCCGTAGCAGCAGCACGCGCCGTTCCTCGTCGCGCACCCCGAGCACCTTGAAACTGGTGCCGGGCAGGTAGAGCACCCGGTCGGGAACGGTCGGGTCCAGCAGGGCGGTTCGGCGGGCGGTCATCGACCAGATCAGTACGTCGACGTCGCCGGCCATCTCGGGATGCGCGGCGGTCAGCGCGCAGCAGAACGCCCATTCGGTGACGAGCCGGCGCTTGCCGTACCACTGCCACTCCGCCTCGCTCAGCGTGGCGCGCAGCAGTGTGGCTCCGCGATAGGACGGCAGTCGGCGCAGTCCCGACGCCACGCAGCGGGCCAGCGGCACATGGGGGCCGACGGTCGCGCCGCGCACCGCGCTGTCGATCCGGTCGGTTCCACCCGACAGGTACAGCCGGACCGCGACCAGGTCGGTGACCACGTCATCGGCCGACTGCTTGGATCCACCGCGCAGCCCCGGGGACTCGGACAGCACCCGCGCCACGTGGTTCGCGGCGGAGTCGTACTGCTCCTTCAACGTCCGTCGCAACCAGGTGCGTTCCTGCTCGATTCCGTGCTCCGGGGGTACGGCGCAGGCGTCGGGCGCGGGTACGGGCTGCATGCGTACGGCCGGCCGCTGGGCCTTGGGCCGCGCCGCGGGCGTGGGAGCCGGCGCGGGAGCAGGCGCGTCCGGGGGAGCGGGGGCCGCTGCCGGGTTCGGAGGCGGGGTCGGGGCCCGGGGCGACATGGGGGCGGCCGCCGGAGGAGGCGGCGGGGAGGACGCGGCCGCCGGTCGCGGTGCCGCCGCTCGCGGCGCCGGGTCTGCCACGGGCTCGGGATCCACGGTGCCGGCACCGGCGGGCGCGGCCTCGGCCGATTCGGCGGGCGGGGCCCCGGGAGGCGGGGCCGACTCCAGCCGGAGGGACCGCGGACGTAGGGGAGCGGGCGCGGGTATGGACGCCTGCGACGCCTGTGCCTGGCGCCCACCGGACGCGGCCGGATCGGTGGGATCCGCAGCATCGGGGGGCACGGGTGCGGAGGCGGCGGGTGCGGCCCCGGGTTCGCTGACACCGGGCACCGGTGTGGGCTCCGACGCTTCGGCCGCGGCCTCGGATCGGCTCACTGCGGGCTCCGGCGCCGTGCCGGCAGGCCCTGGTACACCGACAACCGGCGCCGGTACCGGACCGGGCACGCTGCCTTCGGTTCCGGACGCGCCGCTGTCGGCTCCAGGCACCTCACTCGCGGGCCTGGACGCTCCGCCTTCGGCCCCGGGCACCTCACTCGCGGTCTCAGCCGGCCCGGTCGCGGGACCGGGCACATCGACGCCGACGCCCACAGGCCGGGACACCCTGCCGTCGGCTCCGGGTACACCACTTGCGGTCCCAGCTGGACCGGACGCCCTGCCCTCAGGCCCGGGAACCCCACCGGCAGGCTCGATCCGGCGCGGCGGGGCAGCCACTGCTTCGGCAGCGGGTCCAGCCTCACTCACGCCGGCCATCCGCGCAGGCTCGCCGGCCAAGGACACCTGCTCCGGCCCGGCCACCCCAGCGGCAGCGTCGGGCGCGCCCGCCCCACCCCTCCGGGAGGGCGCCGCGCCGGAGTTCTTCTCGGCTGCGTGCTTCGGGGCGGGCCGTACTCGGCAGCTTTCGGCGAGCGCCGGATCGAGCTGTTGCCGGACCTCCTCGGCCAGGGTCCGCATCCGCTCCGCGGACTCCGGTGTGCCCGCGTCGAAGTGGATGACCGTCATGCCCGGGTCGGCCGGGACGCGGTGCACCGCCGGGGCGTCGGCCGCAGCCGCCGGTGGCCGTAGCCACAGTCCGCTCTGGGTGACCTCCACAACGGCGTCGGGCGCGTACTCGTACACGCCCGGGGAGACCTCGGGCAGGCCGTCCGCCGGACGGCGGCGGCCGCGCAGCTCGGGCGGCGGCGCCGCGGAGCCGGGGGCGGCCGCGGGCCGGTAGACCAGCTCGCGGACGAAGGCGGGCGGGCCGGGCGTACCGTCGGTGGCCAGTACGCGGATCTGCGCAGCGTCGGTGCCCGGCTCGCCGACCGTCGGCAGCCCGGCGTAGACGGTGACCTGCTGGCCGAACCGGTCGGCCAGTACCTGACCGAGCGCGCTGCCCTTCGGAACGGCCACCGGCCCGTAGGCGGTGAAGCGGACCAACGGCCGGGCGGCCGGTGCGACGCGTCCCCAGAACCGCTCGATGTCCTCCACCGAAAGGTGCGCGCCACCGGGGCAGCCGAGTACCACGACGAGCCGGTCGGACTGGCAGAGCAAGGAGGCCGCCAGCCGGCGGCGATGGACGTCCTGCTCGCCATCGGGCTGGTCCGTCCGCCTGACCCAGACGCCACCGGGGACGGGTTCGGCCGTACCGTTGGCGCCGGTCGCGAAGGAGCACTCCGGCACGGCGTGATCCCACTTCGGCACGGGGAACCGGCGCGACACCTGCGGGGCGCGCTTGGGCGGCCCGAGCCGGGCCCAGGTGGACGAGCGACGCGGCTGGAAGCCCAGCCAGCCGGAGCCTGCGGCCTCCGGCACGAACAGCACACCCCCGGCGGCGGGCAGCACCCAGCCGTCCGGGGTGAGCACGGTCCGTTCGAGCCGGTCGGCCAGGAGCTGACCGGCCGTCATGGCGGTCTCGCGGCTCGGCCGGCCGATGATCACCCGGAAGGAACGCCCTCGGCGCTTGAGCAGACTGGCCACCGCCTCCCAGTCCTCGGCCGGCGGATCCTCCGGGAGGTCGACGACGACCAGAGTGTGTTCGGGGTCGTGGGCCAGTCCGCCCGCGAAGGCGTGCAGCTGGGGGTTGACCTTCCCCGCGGGATGGACCAGCAGCGCACCGCCGATGCTCTGGCACTCCAGTCCGGCACGGCCCCCGCTGCGCGAACCGCGATCGAGTTGCACCATGTCCCGCCCCCTAACCGGCACGTGCCGAGACGGCGGTCTTGGCTGTGGTGGTGTCCAGCGTCGGACCGGTGGGCGCGAGATCGAGCAGTTGGCGGGGCAGTGTCCGCACCTTGGCCCGGCCGTATCCGAGCGCCGCGAGGGCCTCGGTGTCGGCGAACGGGTACTTCTTCCCGCTGTCGGTGATCAGGTAGAGCCGCGACGTGGCGTCGGGCGCCTGCGCGGACTCCGCCGCGACGATCAGACCCTTGGCCGGCGGCACGAACAGACCGGAAGGTCGCGGCCCGGCGGCGATGGGCTCGGTCACGACCGTGCCGCCCTTGGAGCTGTCGGCCTTCTGCAGCACGCACAGTGCCGAGCCGCCGGGGCTGAACGTCGGCCCGGAGAGGAGGTCCGGCACCGCGGTCAGCAGCGACCGGTCCTGTGAGGCGGGGGCCGCCGCGATGTCCGCCGTGGTCACCTGCCTCGGCGTGGAGGCGCCGGGTACGGCGCTGAGCAGGGCGAACTCGGTGCGGTTGATCGGGGCCAGGCCGTCGGCCCGCAGCACGTACATCTCGCGCGAGCCGGCGGCAGTCGTCTCGAACAACTGCCCCACCTTCGCGGACTCGCCGGCCACCGAGGAGCCCGCGGAGCCCGCCTGCGGGATGCGCGGCGCGGTCAGCTTCCCGCCGGACGGCAGCTGGGCCAGCCACGCCGAGGAGACCCGGACGGTCTCCTGGGCCACCATGCCGAGCGCGACCAGTTCGGCGTGGGACAGCTTGTACGCCCGGCTGTTCCACACGAGGTACGTCGTGCGGTCCGGCCCGGAGAGCAGGATCCGCTGGTTGCGGGGAACGGGGGTGGAGCGGCCCGCCGGATCGAGGTCCACCAGCGTCTTCGCGCTGCCCGGCGGCAGGCACACCGCGCGGTCTCCGGAGAGCAGGTCGGTGGCGGGCGGCACGTCATCGGGTGCGCCGACGATGCCGAGCTGAGGGCCGCGCCGGACCTCGGCCAGGGTGTCGCGTGCGACGGAGACCGTCTTGGCACGGACTCCGGCGACCAGCAGCGCGGAGGCGTAGTTGGCCATGGGGTACAGCTGCTGGTCGAGGAGGAGGTACCGGTTGCCGGTCTCCTCCTCCACGATGATCGACCCCGGATTGCGCCATGCCGTGCTCTCCTTGGGGCTGATCAGACCGTAGACCCCGAAGCCCGCGGCGAGCAGGACGGCGACCAGCGCGCCGAACTGCATGCCGAGGTTTCCCCGCCGCATGGGGACCTCGACGGGTCCCGGATCACCGGCCAGCAAGGCGGACACAAGCCGGCCGACGGCGAACCGGTGGGCCTGGACGTGATCGCGTCGATTCTGCACCGCAGCCCCCTCAGCCGGCCAGCGAGCGGAAGTACGCGTACACGTTCAGGACCTGCAGCAGCAGCGGGATGAGGGCGAGCGCCGTGAGGCCCTCGAAGATCTCCCCGAGACGTCCCCAGATGGGCCGCAGCCGCGCCCCGGGCAGTCGCCAGGCACCGGTCAGCAGCAGAGCGGCGACGGCGAACAGCCCGAGCATGGTGCCGGCCTGTGCCACCGGGCCGGCGTGCAGGGTGCGGGACAGCAGGACCAGGACCGTGCCGAGCACACCGGCGATCACCAGGGCGATGCGCTGCGAGGCGTTGCCCACCGCGCGTGCGCGCAGCAGCACGGCCGGGCTGAACACCGCGGCGAAGACCCAGCCCGACCAGTTCGGGGCCTGGACCAGCAGGGCGGAGGCCACGATGAAGACCACGCCGGAGGAGAGGAAGAAGACGCTGAGGTAGCCGTCCGCCGCCGCGGCCTGGCGGTTGACCAGGGGTTCGGGCAGCGGGTCGATGCCCTGCTGCAGTTCCTCGGCGTTGTGCGGGAGTTCCACGACGCGCAGCCTGGCCGCGAACAGCGCCAGGCGCGGCAGGATCGGGGACAGCGCGAACAGGGTCGCCGCGAGCACCGCGGCGACCCGGGTGGCGTCCCAGGCGAGGACGATCGACAGGAACGAGCCGACCTCCACCGTGCCCGCCAGCATCAGCAGGGTGCCGAACACCGCGATCGGCACCCGGCCGGTGGCCAGGACCGCGGCGGCCGCCACCCCGGTGAACGCGGCGGTGAGCAGCCCGTCCAGCCGGCCGGGCGCGAACAGCCCGGCGGGGCCGGCCACCGCGGACAGCCCGGTCAGCGCGGCGAACAGGCACCCGCCCAGGCCGGTGATGGTCCCCATGGCCCGGTCTTCCAGGTTCTTGGTGACCAGCCCGCAGCCGACGATCAGGCCCACGGCGAGCAGGCCGCAGGTGAGCGTGGTCAGCAGATGGGGCCGGGTGGTGACGATCACGGCGGCGAGGGACGCCAGCGCCAGGCAGGCCAGGACGAGGCAGAGCCGGCGGGTCAGTTCCGGCCGCCAGCGGTCGCGTTGGGCGTTGAGCGCGGTGGACACCCCGTCGGCCACGTCGTCGAACCGTAGCTCCGACAGGAGGTCGTCCTTCGGCCGCAGATACAGGACGTCACCATCGCGCAGGCCCAGGGTCTCCGGGGTGCCGTCCAGGTCGAGCGGGGCCTCGCCGAGGCGCTGCAGCGCCCATCTGCCGCCGAGGTCTTCCTCGTTCACGGACGGTTTCAGCACGACGGGCAGGAGTGTGGCCACCGTGGCGGTGACGGGCACCGCGAGGTCGGTGTGACCTTTGGCCGCGCTGACGGTCAGTCGGCAGACCTCGACGGTTCCCCCGTGCCCGGTACGGGATGGGGGCGACGCGGCGGTGCTCATGGTTCTCCTGCGGTGCAAAGACGGGGAAAACGGGGCGGGTTCGATGCGCTGGGGAAGGTCGGTGCGGCGCGCGGTCGCCGGGCGCCAGGTGTACGGCGCCCGGCGGAGGGCCGGCTCACGGCGGAGCCGCCAGCCCGGTCTGAAGCAGCCCGACACCGCGCCGGGTGACGAACTGCGCACGGCCCGGGGGCAGGGTGCGCGGCTTGGCCTCGCCGATGAACTTGCCCTCCTCCTTGGGGTAGGAGAGGAGCAGCGCCGGACTGCCCAGTTCCCACATCCGGCGCAGCAGCGGGTCCATCATGGCGCGCATCGCTCCGGAGGTGCTGCGCGCGACCACGATGTGCAGCCCGATGTTGGCCGCCTGGGCCAGCAGCGGCACCATGGGCGTCATCGGGTTGTCCATGGCGCCGCCGGTGGCGAACAGGTCGTAGTCGTCGATGAGCATGAACAGCCGCGGACCCGTCCACCAGTCGCGCTGCGGCAGCCGCTCGGGGGCGATGTCGGGGCCGGGCACCCGGCCGCTCACCGACACCGCGGCGCTGGCCGCCAGTTCCGCCAGTGCCTCGGTGCCCACGGCGTAGCCGGCGCGGTACTCCTGCGGGACGTCCCGCAGGAGCTGCCGGCTGGGGTCGGCGAGCAGGATGCGCGCCTCGTCGGAGGTGTAGCGGGCGGTGATCGCCCTGGCGATCAGGCGCAGCGCGTTGGTCTTCCCGGTGGCGTCGTCGCCGAAGGTCATCAGGTGCGGCACCTTCGCGAAGTCGTGCCAGACAGGCTGCAGGCGCTTCTCGTCCCAGCCCAGGCAGGCCCGCATGTCGCCCTCCGGCGGCGGCAGCTGGTCCACCGGCAGGTTGCTGGGCAGCAGCCGTACGCCGGGTGCCGACCGGCCGGGCCAGAACGTCTCGATCTCCGCGGCCGCGGCCTTGGTCGCGCTGGTCAGGTCCTCGATGTCCGACGAGCCGTCGAGCCGGGGCAGCGCCGACAGGAAGTGGTGGCTCGAACTGGTGAGACCGCGCCCCGGGCGCGAGGGCACTCCGGCGGCCTGACGGGTTCCGACCTCAGACTCCATGCTGTCGCCGAGCCGAAGCTCCAGCTTGGTGCCTATCAGGTCACGCTGCTTGGGGCGGATCTCCGACCAGCGGACCGCCGAGGCCACCACGTGCACGCCGAAGGAGAGGCCGCGGGAGGCCAGTTCGGCGACCCGGTCCTCCAGTTCCTCGAAGTCCTGCCGGAGGGTGCCCCACCCGTCCACCACGAAGAAGACATCGCCGTACGGGTCGTCGATCTGCCCGCTCCTGCGCAGCGCGCGGTAGGCGGCCATCGACTCAAGGCCCAGGCTGGTGAAGCGTTCCTCGCGTGTCTCCAGTACCTGGGTCATCTCCTCGACGGTGCGCAGCACCCGGTCGCGCTCCAGGCGGGTGGCCACCGAGCCGACGTGCGGCAGACCCGCGACCGAGACGATGCCGCCGCCGCCGAAGTCCAGGCAGTAGAACTGGACCTCCTCCGGTGTGTGGGTCAGGGCGAGCGAGAGGATCAGGCTGCGGAGCAGGGTGGACTTGCCGGTCTGCGGTGCTCCCGCGATGCCGACGTGTCCGTCGGCCCCCGAGAGGTCGGCGACCAGGAGTTCGCGTATCTGCTCGTAGGGCCGGTCCACCATGCCGAGCGGTACCTTCAGGGCGCCGAGCGCCGGGTAGTCGCTCGCGCTCATCCCGCGCAGCGGGTCGGGCACGATGCCCGGCAGTAGCTGGTCGAGGCTCGGCGACTCGTCCAGCGGCGGCAGCCACACCTGGCGGGCGGGCGGGCCGGCGTCGCTGAGCCGGTCGATCAGCACGTCGAGCAGGCTCTCGGAGCTCTCGGACTGCTCCTCGTCGGGTGACGGCTCGTCCGCGTCCTGGGCCTGATCCGCGTCGGTGGACGCCAAACCGGCCTGCAGCGGCGGCCGCTGCTCCAGGCCGAAGGGGACGATCTCGGCGGCCGGGCCGCTCGGGTCGTCGCCCGTGGCGGCGCGGATCTGCGGCTGCGGACAGGGCCCGGAGACGTAGGCGGCCTTGAACCGGACGAGGTTGGTGGTGTCGATCTTCAGATAGCCGTGGCCCGGCGCCGAGGGCAGCTCGTAGGCGCCCGTGATGCCGATGACGCTGCGCGACTCCATGGAGGAGAAGGTGCGCAGGGCGATCCGGTAGGAGAGGTGGCCGGCGACCTTGTGGATGCTGCCCTCGTCGAGTCGCTGCGAGGCGAGCAGCAGATGCACGCCGAGGCTTCGCCCGACGCGTCCGATCATCACGAACAGCTCGATGAACTCCGGCTTGCTGGAGAGGAGTTCGGAGAACTCGTCGACGATGAGGAGCAGCGAGGGCATCGGGGCCAGCCGGGCGCCGCCCAGCCTGGCCTTCTCGTACTCGAAGAGGGAGGGGTAGCCGGCCTCGCGGAGCAGTTCCTGACGGCGGATCACCTCTCCCTGGAGCGAGTCGCGCATCCGGTCGACCAGCGGCAGCTCGTCGGCCAGGTTGGTGATCACCGCGGAGGTGTGCGGCAGCTTCTCCATGTTGAGGAAGGTGGCGCCGCCCTTGAAGTCGACCAGGACCAGGTTGAGGATCTCGGAGGAGTGGGTCGCGCACAGGCCGATGACCAGGGTGCGCAGCAGTTCGCTCTTGCCGGAGCCGGTGGCACCGATCAGCAGACCGTGCGGCCCCATGCCGCTCTGGGCGGACTCCTTGAAGTCCAGCTCGACGATCTCGCCGTCCTCGGTCACACCGACGGGCACCCGCAGGCGGGAGTGCTGCGGGGTGCGCGGCCGCCACTGCGAGGCCACGTCGAACGACCACGGATCGCGGATGCCGAGCAGGGCGGTCAGGTCGAAGTCGTTCTCGAACGGTTCGTCGACCAGGTCCACGATCCCGCCGGAGCGCATCGGCGCGAGGTAGCGGGCCAGGCTCTCGGTCGCGGCCAGGCTCAGGGAGTCGGCCCGCGCGGACGCCGTCGAGTCGCCGGACGGGAAGGTCACCTCTCCCTTGCGGGTGGTCAGACGCAGCACCTTCGAGCCGCCGGTCATGGCGCCGGTCAGGTCGAGCAGGACGACGTTGCGCAGTCCGGCGCCGAGCAGCCGGGAGCCGGTCGGTATCTGGGTGCCGGCGGCGACGATCACCACGAACGGCTCGGACGTGCTCGGCGCCTCCGACTTGTCGTGGTCTGGCCGGTCGCTGACGTCCTGGCCCAGGAGCTCGATGAGGGCGTCGTGGTCGGTGGCGACGAGCCGCAGCGCACCGGCCGCGTCGTGCTCGCGCGGATGGGCGTTGTGCGGCAGCCACTTCACCCACTCCCAGTCCGCCCGGCCCCGCTCGTCGGCGAGTACGGCGATACGCAGCTCGTCCGGTGAGTGGAAGACGGCCAGCTGGCAGAGAATCGACCGGACCAGGGCGTACGCGTGGGTGCCGTCCCCGGCGAACTCGACGCTGCTGAAGTTGCGCAGCGAGACGGGGACGGCCATGCCCTCGACCGTCTGGTGGGCCTTGATGAACCTGCGCAGCGAGATCGCCGAGAGGGGTTCGAGGTCCTCGACGGGCTTGGTCTCCGGGGGGATGAAGTGCAGGGCGGCCCGCCGTGAGCCGAGCCCGGCCCGGACCCGGGCGAAGTCGTCGTGGCTGGCGCGGCGCTCCCACAGCCGGGGGCTCATGGCCAGCGACCACAGGTCCTCGGGTTCGGGATGGTCCCAGGAGACGGCGGCCCGCTGCTCGCCCGCGGCGTCCCTGGCCTGCTTGCGCAGCTGGGCCAGGTAGCGCAGATAGTCCCTGCGCTCGGCCCGCATCCGGCGCTTGCGTTCCCGGCCCGCCTGCCCGAGCTGGGTCAGGCTCATCGCGATCATGGAGACGCCCATCATCCCGGACATCATGTACGTGGTGGGCGAGCCGTTGCCCATGGAGAGCCCCACCGCCATCGCGGCCGAGCCCAGGCCCATGGGGAGGAAGGCCAGCGCCGACCCGAACTCCACGCTCGCCGGCTCACCGAGCACCGGTGGTTCGGCCAGCTCGATCTCGCCCTCGGGCATCGCGGGAGGGGTGGCGCGTGAGCCGCGCTTCACCGGCACCGTGTTCGTCATCCCCGTCCTTCTTCCATGGACATCGCGTGGAAGCGCTCCCAGAGGTTCACAGTGCTCCGCAGCGCATCGCGTAGGCGACCGCGTGCGAGCGGTTGCGCAGGTTCAGCCGGGTCAGCATGCCGCTGACGATGTTCTTGATGGTCCGCTCCGAGTAGTTGAGCTGCTGCGCTATTTCCACGGTGTCCAGGCCGTCGGCGAGCAGCCTCAGCACCTCGACCTCCCGCTCCTGCAGACCGCCGACGGTCAGGCCGTTGGGCACCAGCACCGTGCGTTGGATCGTCCGGACCTGTTCGAGCAGCCATCCGACCATCTGCTCGGGGACGAGCGCGCGGTCTCGCCTGCTGTCCCGGATGGTCTTCACCACACGGTCCCGGTCGGCTTCCTCGCGTGGCAGAAAGGCCACCAGCCCGCTGGTGACCGCGCGCATCAGGTGGTGTTCGGAGATGGTCCCGGCGACGAGCACGATGCGCATGTCGGGGTTGGTCGACTCGGTGGCCGCGCGTTCCATCCAGCAGACCACGTCCTCGGTGGTCTGGTGGACCGTGACCAGCAGGACGTCGGCCTCGCACCTGCGGTCGGGCGGGAGCAGCGTGATCCCCGGGACGGAGCGCAGACAGGCGACGGCGCCCTCGCCGCTGACCGGGTCACCGGCGTGCACGGCCACGCTGATCACCGCGCCTCGTTCGCCGACGACCGGCGCCTCTACCGTGCGGGCGGCCATACCGACCAGCCTGCGTCGACCGGGCGGCGCGCATGAGCGACGGCGCGCACCGCGAGAGATCTGACACTGGCCATAGACGCTCCAATACTGAGTGGTGCTAACCCGGCGCGCTCGCGGCCCTGCGCGGGTCCTTTCCCTTCCAGCGGCCGGGCCGGCCACCGGACAAACGCTGAATTGACGTGTACCTCACAAGCTGAATGGGAGTGGCGGGGCCGCGTCGGTCCCCTGTTTCGCGGGAGCGCAATGTGCGCGTGTCGGCGCATGCGCAAAAGTTGCTTTACTTCTAAAGCACCAGGGTGCGCCGGTCAAGCAAAGGTTTGGTAATTCGGCAGGTCGGCAAGACGTCTGCGCCTCCGGTTGGGCCCAGAGGCTAGCTGTTCCATGGGTTATGCGGTGCACGAGCGTCGTATGTGTGGCGAAGGTAATACGACCGCACGGCTGCGGAGTTCATCGAACATTCATCGATTGATCACACCGTCTCTGCGGGGTTGCGGCGCACTACTGAACAGATTTCAATTTCCCGCCGACCCTTGACAGGACTTCCTGGCCTCTTCGTGGTCTGCGGCCGTTCTCCCTGCTGTTCGAATCGAGGTGACCCGCCTTCGCGTACTTACCAGACGGTAATTTGTATTTCCTCGCGCGCGAGGTATTTCTCGATTCCCGGTGGCCTCGGACGATTCCCAGCCGACGGGTGCGGGGGGGCGGGTGCGGGGGGACGGAAGGGGGGTTTCCTTCTAGAAAAAGAAAAAAAGAACAGAAAAGGGCGGGGGGGGGTGGAGAAAAAAGAAGGGGCCAC
>NZ_JBHVGZ010000009.1:0-56138 GCF_042800355.1 Streptomyces sp. NPDC057623 | reverse complement strand
GTGTGGGGCCTGTGCCGGCTGGGCCGGCCGCCCGTGATCTGAGGAAGAGGGACGTGGGGTTCCCCCCTTCACCCCCCCCCCCCCAGAACCCCCCCCGCTCCCCCCCCCCCCCCCAGGGGCGCTCTCGTCAGCAGACGGGACGCCGGGCATGGACCGGGTCGAGGGTGTTCAGGACGAGGCGCGTGGCCACGTCGTTGTAGCTGATGTCGACGTGCTCGGTGAGCTCGGCGGGGCAGAGATCCTGGACCTTGACGTTGGTGACGTTGGTGACGTTCGGGGCGGCGTCGAGATAGGCCGAGGTGTACGGGGTGACGACCTCGTCGTACCGGGTGGTGATCACCGTGTAGGTGACGTCCGGGTCGGTCTCGGCACCCGCGTTCAGCTCCCTGAGGAAGTCCGAGCCGATGAGCTGCTGCTCGCACGCCTTGCAGTTCCGCCCGAGGAGTTCGTCGCCGCCGGGGAAGGCCAGCGCGAGGAGGCCCAGGCCCGAGAACGTGGTGCCGTGGTTGGAGGGGGTGAGGGCGACGAGCTTGTCGACCTGGGCCGCGCCGCCGAGGTTCTTGAGGTAGTAGCGCGGCATCATGCCGCCCTGCGAGTGTCCGACCAGGTCGACCTTCGCGGCGCCGGTGGCGGCCCGGACCCGGTCTACGAAGTCCGCCAGCTGCCGGGCCGAGGCGGCGATGTCGCCGGTGCCGAGCAGGGCACCGGACGTGCCGCCGTGGTTGAGGGCGAAGACGCAGTACCCGGCCTCCTTGAGCCTCGGAGCCAGGGCCGCCCAGTTGTCGTAGCGGTTCTCCATGGTGCCGTGCACGAGGACGACGGGACGCGGATGCGCGGCGCCGGGGCGGCAGGTGAAGTCGTTGGCGCCGGTCGGTACGGCCGTGGGGTGGGCGAGGGAGTACGCGAGTGCCGACGGGAAGTCGTCCTGGGGCGGGCCGACCGGATCGGTGGCCGCCACCGGCGCGGCGTCGGACGTGTCCGGTACCGCCTGGGGCCGGTCGACGCCGGCCACGCCGATACAGGCGGCCGCGGTGAGCCCGGCCAGGGACGCGGTCAGAAGGCGTCGGCGCCGGGTGCGTCGGAGTCTGCGAGTGCGCATGAGGGGAGCTCCTCTGCCTGGGTGTCGTGGGGTGCGGCAGCGGATCCGTGCGGCCTGGTCACAAGGGCGAGACACGGAAGCTACTGGCGCGTAACGTCGGATCCACATTCGCGCCGCCCGCGGGAGCCGTACCAGCGAAGCCGTAGCGGAGAAGGGAAAGGTGTCATGGGTGTGACACCTTTCCGAAAGGGGGAGTCACCGCGATGCCGTCACAGGCCGAGATGTTCAGTCGTCAGCCCTGGCACGAGCTGCCTCCCGCGCTGGCCGCGCTGATCCGCTCCCGGGCCGAAAGCATCGTCACCGACATGGCGAGGGCGATCCGCGACGAGGTCCGTGCCTACCGCCGCTCGCTCGACTCCGCCGTCGGCCGCGACCTGACCGAGTCGATCCGCCGGGCCGTGCGGCAGTTCGCGGAGCTGATCGAGGACCCCGACAGCCCGCAGGACCACCACATCCTGCACTTCCGGCATCTGGGCCGCGTCGAGTTCCTCAACGGCCGTACGACGGACGGTCTTCAGGCCGCGTTCCGGGTCGGCGCGCGCGTGGGCAGCCGGCGGTACGCCGAGATCGTGCAGGAGGCATCGCTGCCGCCCGAGACCGTCCTGACGCTGCACGAAGCCGTGCTGGTCCACATCAACGCCCTGTCCAACGAGGCGGTGAAGGGCTTCCTCGCGGCACAGCTGCGCTCGGAGGGCGAGGTGAAGCGTGCCCGCCGGACCCTGGTGGAGCGGTTGCTGGAGCCGCCGAGGGGGCAGGAGCGGGCGCCGCTGGAACCGCTGGCCGAGCGTGCCCGCTGGGCGCTGCCCGGTGCGGTCGCGTGCGTGGTGGTGCGGTCGGCGGGGATCTTCTCCGTGCCCGGCGCGGACGGTGAACTGCTCTCCGGCAACCGTGGCGGGGACCTCGTCCTGATCGTCCCCGAGCCCGGGACGAGCGGGCTGATCGAACGGGTGCGCGGCGCCGCACGCGGCCGGGTCGCCGTCGTGGGGCCGGCCGTTCCCGCCCCTGAGGCCTGGCTGTCGCTCCAGTGTGCCCGGCTCGCGCTCGAACGCCGTGCGGAGCTGCCGACGGGGTCGGGCGACGACGAGGCCTTCCTGCACGTCGACGACGAACTGGCGGAGCTCCACCTGCTCCGGGGCGCCCCCATCGGGCAGTTGATCCGTCGGCGGGTCCTGGGCGTCTTCGCGGACCTTCCCCCGGGCAGGGCCGACCGGCTCGCCGAAACCCTGGACGCGCTGCTGATGTCCTGGGGGCGGACGGCTCCCGAAGTGGCCCAGGCGCTGGGCATCCACCCGCAGACGGCCCGCAAGCGACTGCGCCAGCTGGAGACGCTGTTCGGCGACCGGCTCGCCGACCCGCGTTTCCGGTTCGAGGCACTCCTGGCGCTGCGCACGCACGCGCTGCGGCCCGGCGGCGGCTGAGCGGCGGGGGTCACCAGGCGCGGGCGGTCTCCAGCAGGTGGTCGCGGACCAGGGCGACATGAGGGTTGCCGGACGAGCCCGGGCGCTGGACCAGGAAGCCGGTGTTGATGGGCGGGTCGTCCGGGTCGTGCAGCAGGACCAGCGCGCCCGAGGCCAGCTCGGCGGCGCACAGGTAGCGGGGGAGCACGCTGAACCCCGTGCCGCCCGCCACGGCCGCCTTGACCGCGTTCAGATCGGGCATGGTGACCGCCGGGTTGCACACCAGACGCCTGCCGAAGACATGACGCCAGTAACGGCGCACGATCGGAACGTCCTCCGCGTAGGCGACCAGCGGCACACCGTGCAGCGCGGCGGGTCCGTCGGCGGCGATCCGCGCCGGTCCGCCGACGCGCTCCGCCCAGGAGGGAGCCGAGACCAGCACGAACTCCTCGTCCATCAGCGCCAGCGAGGCCAGGGCACGACCACGCGGCCGGTAGGTCGCGAGCATCAGGTCGTAGCGGCCCGCCCGCAGCTCCTCCAGCAGCGGTTCGGTCAGGCCGGGCGTGATGCGCAGCCGTACGCCCTTGTCGACCAGCGGCGCCAGGGCCGGCATGACGCGTTGGGTGAGCAGCTCGGCCGGACCGGCGAGATGCACCGGCTCCGCCGGATGGGCGTCCGCGGAGCTGCCCGGCCCCGTGACGGTGGCGAGGGCGTCCAGCGGCTCGACGATCCGGGCGGCGAGTTCGTCCGCGTGGGCAGACGGGGCGACGCCGCGCGCCAGCCGCTGGAACAGCTCCCGGTCCAGCTGCCGCTCCAGCGTGCGGATCTGGGTGGTGACCGTAGGCTGCGACAGGCCCAGCAGACGGGCGGCGGCCGTGAAGGAGCCGGTGCGGTAGACGGCGAGGAACGTGCGCAATAGGTTCAGGTCGACCTGCGCCGCACCGCCGAACGAAGCGCGCTCCGCCTCCGCCCCCTCCCCATCGAAATCCCTATGTCTCATATGTGTGAGCCTATTGGATTCCAATGGCAGGACGTGCGTACGGTCGGGGTACCGACGTACCTGACGACGCGAAAGAGCCCCCCATGTCGAAGATCCTTTTCGTGATGACCGGCGCCGACCACTGGACGCTGGCCGACGGCACCAAGCACCCCACCGGCTTCTGGGCCGAGGAGGCCGTCGCCCCTTACGAGGCGTTCAAGGCCGCCGGTCACGAGGTCGTCGTGGCCACGCCGGGCGGCGTCGTACCGCCCGTCGACCGGGGCAGCCTGGCCGCCGAGTACAACGGCGGCCAGGAGAACGCCGACCGGGTCGCCGCCGTACTCGCCGCGATGACGGAGCTGCGGGAGCCGCTCCGCGTGCAGGACGTGCACCTCGACGACTACGCCGCCGTGTTCTACCCCGGCGGGCACGGACCGATGGAGGACCTGGCGGTCGACGCCGACTCCGGCAGGCTGCTGACCCTCGCCCTGGAGTCCGGCAAGCCGCTCGGCGTCGTCTGCCACGCCCCCGCCGCGCTGCTCGCCGCCACCAAGGACGACGGCACCAACACCTTCGCCGGCTACCGGGTCGCCGCGTTCACCAACGCCGAGGAGACGCAGGGAGGTCTCGCCGACAAGGCCAAGTGGCTGCTGGAGGACCGGCTCACCGAGGCCGGCGTGCAGGTCCAGGTGGGCGAGCCGTGGGCCCCGAAGGTGGTCGTCGACCGCAACCTGGTCACCGGCCAGAACCCCGCCTCCGCCGCCCCCCTCGCCGTCGAACTGCTGAAGAAGCTGGGCTGAGGAAGCCCCGCCGCCCGGCTCGACGACCCCTGGCCGGCCCCCGTCTGCTGATCGGCCTCCGTCTTCCCCGACGGGACGAGCGGTGCGACGATGCCGGGATGATCGCCTCCCCGGACCCCCTCGACGACCGACCCGCGGGCCGAAGGCTCCAGGTGGAGACCCACGGCCTCGACGTGATCGCCGAGACCGAGCGCAAAGGCACGCCCCGCACCCTGTTCTGGCCCTGGTTCGGCGCCAACGTCTCGATCCTGGGCCTGAGTTACGGTGCCTTCGCGCTCGGCTTCGGGATCTCGTTCTGGCAGGCGCTGGCCGCCGGAGTCGTCGGCATCGTCTTCTCGTTCCTGCTGTGCGGGTTCGTCGCCGTGGCCGGGAAGCGGGGCTCCGCGCCGACGATGGTGCTCGGCCGTGCCGCGTACGGGGTGCGCGGCAACCGCCTGCCGTCGGTGATCTCCTGGGTCCTCACCGTCGGCTGGGAGACCGTGCTCTGCGCCCTCGCCACCCTGGCCACCGCGACCGTGTTCGACCGGCTCGGCTGGGGCGGCGGCACCGGGACCAAGGTGGTCGCCCTCGTCCTGGTGGGGGCGCTGACCGTCGTCGTCGGCGTCATGGGCTTCGACCTGATCATGCGGCTCCAGACCGTGATCACCGTCGTCACGGGCGTCCTCACGCTCATCTACGTCGCCCTGGTCGCCGACCACGTCCACTGGTCCACCGTCAGCGCCGTACCGGCGGGCTCCGCCCAGGAGTTCATCGGGGCGCTCGTCTTCATGATGACCGGCTTCGGCCTCGGCTGGGTCAACGCCGCCGCCGACTACTCCCGCTATCTACCGCGCACCGCGTCGAGCCGGGGAGTGGTCGCCTGGACCACCTTCGGCGCCTCACTGGCCCCGCTGCTCCTCCTCGTCTTCGGCCTCCTGCTGGCCGCCTCCTCCACCGAGCTCAACGCGGCCGTCGCCGCCGACCCGATCGGCGCGCTGACGACGATCCTGCCCACCTGGTTCCTGGTTCCGTTCGCCGTCGTCGCCGTCCTCGGCCTCGTGGGCGGCGCCGTCCTCGACATCTACTCCTCCGGCCTGGCCCTGCTCTCGGCGGGGCTGCGCGTGCCGCGCCCTGTGGCCGCGCTGCTCGACGGCGTACTCATGATCCTGGGCTCGATCTACATCGTGTTCGTCGCCGACGACTTCCTCGGCCCGTTCATGGGCTTCCTCACCACCCTCGGTGTCCCCATCGCCGCCTGGTGCGGCATCATGCTCGCCGACCTGGCCCTGCGCCGCCGCGCCTACGACGAGCCCGACCTCTACCGCCCGTCCGGCCGCTACGGCGACGTACCCCTGACCCCGCTGCTCCTCACCCTCACGGCCACCGCCCTCGGCTGGGGCCTGGTCACCAACTCGACGGCGAACTGGCTGGACTGGCAGGGCTATCTGCTCGGCCCCCTGGGCCTGGGCGGCAGGTCCGGCGCCTGGGCCTACGCCAACCTCGGCGTCCTGGCAGCCCTCGCGCTCGGCTTCCTGGGCGCTCTGCTGCTGCGGCGCGGCCGAGTCCGCGAACAGGAGGCACAGGCACCCGGTCCGACGGCGGACGAGGCCCCGGACGAAGGGGCGACGCCATGACCACCGGGTTGCTCGCCGTCGTCGACATGCAACGCGTCTTCGCCGACCCCGACAGCCCCTGGGCGACCCCACGATTCGCCGAAGCGGCGACAGGCGTACGACGCCTGCTGCCGCTTCGGCGACCGGGTCACGTTCACCCGTTTCGTGGCACCCGGCACACCGGAAGGCGCCTGGCGGACGTACTACGAGCAGTGGCCCTTCGCCCTGCGACCCCCGGGGGCCCGACTCTGGCGACTGACGGACGAGTTCGCGCCCCACGCACGCCACGTACTGGACGCCCCCACCTTCGGCAAATGGACCCCGGAACTCTCCCGACGCGCCACCGCGGAAGGCCGCCTGGTCCTGACCGGCGTCAGCACCGACTGCTGCGTCCTGTCGACCGCCCTGGCAGCCGCCGACGCGGGCGTCGAGGTACTGGTCGTCGCCGACGCCTGCGCGGGCGCGGACGACGCCTCGCACACCAGGGCGCTCCAGGCGCTGGACCTGTACCGGCCGTTGATCCGGGTGACGACGGTCGCGGAACTGCTGATGGGGACGCCGTGAGGCGCCTGGCCCTGCTCGGCGGGCACTCACGGCTGGGAGGTCTCGGATTCGAGTGACTCCCGGGTCGCCGTGCCGTAGACGCCGGACTCGTCGCCGAGGACGACTCGGGTGAGCTGGTAGGCGCGTACCGCGCTCTCGACCTCGCGGTCGTAGTCGCCGTCGGCGTCTTTGGCGTAGTGGCCGATCTGGCGGAGCCGGAGCTGGAGTTCGGTGACCTCGGGTCCCTGGTCGCCGAGTCGGAGGACCGGGGGCTGCCCTTGCGCGTCGGTCGGCTCGGGCGCGGCGCCGGTGGTGGCGCCCGCGCTGGAGGGGGCCGCGGTCGGGGCGGCGGGGGAGTCGGCCGGCCGGGCGGAGCTGTCGGTCGCGGGTGCGGTGGGCGATGACGTAGGGCTCGGGGACGGTGACACGGACGCCGTACCGGCGGACCGGCCCTCCGGGGAGGTGCCGGACTCGGTGGAGCCGTCCGGGACGGGTGCCCGGACGTCGTCCGAGACGGAATCGTCCCGTGAGGGGCTGTCGTACAGGAACAGCCCGCCCAGGTACGCCCCGGTCAGCAGGACGGCCAGAGCGGCGCCCGCCCCGGTGACCAGCAGGGTGCGCTGTCCGCGCCGGGGGCTGTGCCGGACGTCCGCGTCGAGGAGCGGCGCCTCGCCGCGCACCGTCGCTGCTGTGGGCGTGGGCGTGGGCGTGGATGCGGGGATGGCGGCGTCGTCCGTGGCCGCCAAGTCCCGTGATTCGTGCGGGACTTCGGCCTCCGCAGCCCTGGTCGCTCCAGCCGTTCCAGCGGTGACAGCCGTCCCGGGCTCTTCACCCAGCTCCACGAACGGGCGTATCCGTAGCGGATCGAAGTCCTCCGCGGCCGCCGCCTCCGCCGTGCGCGCGTCGCGGTGGGCCTCGGACGCGCGGTGGGCGCAGGAGCAGGCGGGAGTTGCGTCCGAGGCCCGGGGTGTACCGCACTCCGGGCAGACGGGGCCGTTCGGTTGACTCACGTAGGGGTCCCTCTCCGTACAGGAGGCAGAGTTTAGGCATATGTTCTGCACATAATCTCCATGGCCCCCGAGGTCGGCGGAACCAGGGCCTCCGAACGGTCCGCGACAAGCCGTGAGAGCGTGGTCGCAAGGGTGTTCTTCACGCCGAACGGCGTGGTGGTGCACCCGGCGTACCCGACGTACCCGTGGTGGGTCGGCCGGCGTGGGCCGTGAACCAGTCGCGGGCCAGCTCCGCGACGGTCGTGAGGGTTCCGGGTTCCTCGAAGAGATGGGTGGCGCCGGGCACCACGGCGATCCGGTGCTCACAGTGCATCCGGTCGGCGGCGAGGCGGTTGAGGCTGAGCACCTGGGTGTCGCGGCTGCCGACGATGAGCAGGGTCGGGGCCCGAAGGCGGGTCAGCGCCGCCGGAGTCGCCAGGTCCGGCCGGCCGCCGCGGGAGACGACCGAGCGGACCTCGGAGCCGGACAGAGCGGCCGCCTCCAGCGCCGCGGCCGCTCCGGTGCTGGCCCCGAAGTAGGCGACGGGCAGGCCGGTCTCACCGCGCAGCCACACGGACGCGGCGTGCAGCCGACGGGCGAGCAGGAAGATGTCGAAGACGTTGTGCCGGTCGTGCGCCTCGTCGTCCGTGAGCAGGTCGAGCAGCAGCGTGGCCAGGCCCGCGCGGTTGAGGGCGCCGGCGACGTACTGGTTGCGCGGGCTGTGCCGGCCGCTGCCGCTGCCGTGCGCGAACGCCACCGCGGCCGGCGCCTCGTCCGGCACGACCAGGCGGGCGCCCAGCCGGGCCCCGGCGGCCGGGATCCGCACCTCGCGGTTCGGCGGCCCGGCGGCGGCGGGAGCGCCTCGCGCCGGGACGGCGGCCACCGCGAGCAGGGAGGTGACCTCGGCGTCCGAGGTCTGCGCGAAGTTCCGGTACCAGGCCCCCACCGAGCCGAGCACCTGCGGCGTCCGCGGGCAGACGACGTCGTCCGCCACCCCGCGCAGCCGGGCGACGGTGTGGGCCGGCCCCACCGGCACCGCGAGCACGACCCGGGCCGCGCCCTGGCCCCGTACGACCCGACAGGCCACCTCGGCGGTGGCACCCGTGGCCAGCCCGTCGTCCACCACGAGGGCGGTACGCCCGGCAACGGGCAGCGCGGGCCGCCCCTGCCGGTAACTCCGCACACGCCGCTCCAGCTCGGCCCGCTCGGCCGCCTCGACGGAATCCCGCTCCGCCGTGTCCAGCCCGGCCTCGGCGATCACGTCCCGGTTCAGGACGCGGACCCCGTGCTCGCCGATCGCACCGAAACCCCACTCCGGTTGCCGGGGCACACCCAGCTTGCGCACCACCAGTACATCCAGCGGGGCGTCGAGCCAGCGGGCCACCTCGGCCGCCACGGGCACCCCGCCCCGGGGCAGCCCGAGCACCACCACATCCCGGCCGCGCAGCTCCGCCAGCCCCTCGGCCAGCAGCCGCCCGGCGGCCCCGCGGTCGTCGTATCGCATCGCGCCTCCCGCGCCCACCTGGGCGGGAGCCTGTCCCTACCCCTTCAGGCTACGACGCTTCGCCCGGCCCCCGGCACTGGGCGATCCGGCTCGCCCGCGGGGTGGGCTGCGACCGCACGGCGCTCCCGTCCGAGCAACATTCCGCCGATCCCCCGAGAGCCACCGAGATCCCCTGGACAGCCGTAGGAATGCTCCACTCCGGATCGGGTACGCGAGCAGGACCGCACCGGGGAGATCACACCCCGGGCGGGCCGCACGAAACGCCGCTACCAGGGGATCTGTCATGGAGACACCAGCGAACGAGAACACCGCCACACCGGCCAGGCGTGCGCTGGACGCACTGGCCGGGAACACCGAGGACATGGCGGCGATGGACACGCTCGCGAGCAGCGACGTCCTCGTCCCCGTCCCCGACGACGCCAACGACCAGGACGCCACCGACCCCGCCGCCGTGGCCCTGCCGGTCATCGAACGACCGGGCGGCGAGCCCGTCGTCCCGGTCTTCACCTCCGAGCCCGCGATGGCCGAGCTGCTGCCCTTCGTCTCCCGCTACCGGCTCGTTCCGCTGGGCGCACTCGCCTCGCAGTGGCCGGCCGACGACCTGGCCCTGACGATAGACGCCGGCTCCTCACAGCCACTGACCCTGACGTCGGAGGGAGTGCGGACCCTGCTGGCCCGGCCCTAGCCCGACCGCCTGCGCGACGGACGACCCGAAGGGGATGAGCGGCGGCACCGGTGCCGCCGCTCATCCCCTTGTCTCCTTCAGCCGTCGCTGCACGGCATGCGCCACCGGTCCCGCCCAGCCGCGGTGCCAGCGCGAAGATCTCGCCCGCAGCGTGCGCGATGGTGAGGACGGGCACGGCATGCCGTTTCCGAAACGGCCCGGATCTCCCGTGGGATGACGGCCCACCGGCGGGCGTGCGGGTGCCGGGCCAGTGCCGCGAGGCTGCCGGCCGTGCAGCAGCCGCCCGGTGTCAGCCGCTCAGCATGCGGGCCAGTACGTCGCGTTGCAGCGGCAGGACCTCCGCGTGCAGATCACGGCCCTTGTGAGTGAGCGTGACGTAGACGCCGCGCCGGTCCTCCGCGCAGACGGAACGCTCCACCAGGCCGTCCTTCTCCAGCCGCCCGATGAGCCGGGACAGGGCGCTCTGACTGAGATGGACCCGTCCGACCAGGTTCTGCACCCGGCACTGCCCGCCCTCCTCGGGCGTCGCCACCGCGAGGATGTCGAGCACCTCGAAGTCGCTCGCGCCGAGGCCGTGCGGGTGCAGTGCGCGGTCGATCTCGCACATCGTGCGCGCGTGCACGGAGAGGATGTCCCGCCACCGGTCCTCGAGCCCGGTGTCGGGCGTCTTCACTGCCATACCAGGCACGGTAGCACCGATCCGGCCATTCATTGACTGTGCAACTAGTGCGCGCGCAAGAGAATGCTCGGGGCGTCTCAGCCGGTCGGGTCCTGGAGCAGTCCCACGAGATTGCCGTCGGCGTCCTTCACGGAGGCGATGAGCCTGCCGCCACCGACGTCGTGGACGTCCTGGAGCGTCTCGGCACCCGCTTCCAGCAGGGCCGCGAGGGTCGTCCTGATGTCGTCGACGTGCCAGTAGGGGACCGGGCCGGTCATGCCCTTCGCGTGGCCGTTGGGGTCCAGGCCGACGTCCTGCCCGGCGTCCTTGAATCCGACGTAGTACGGCTCGTCCGCATACGGTTCCGTGCCCAGCAGGGCCCTGAACAGGGCCTTCGTCCCGTCGAGGTCCTTGACGGGGTAGATGATCGTGGTGACTCCGGCGGTCATGGCCTGCTCCTGACGTGAAGTGCGCGCCGACGGTTTCGCCGGTGGTTTCACGCTAGGGCGAGGAGCGGCGGACGGCTTCTCGATTCCTGACCGGTCGCACACCGAGGGCGCGCCCACGGCCGGATGACCGTGCGGCGCGCCCTCGCGGCCCGCTCGCGCCGCTACGTAGACGCCCGCTTCACCAGCTCCGTCGGAAGGATCACCGCCGCCGGGTCCTCCCCGCCTATCTGCGCGAGCAGCACCCGCACCATCTCGGCGCTGATGCGGTCGTAGGGCTGCCGGATCGTCGTGAGCTGGGGGCGGGCGGCGAGCGCGGCGGAGGAGTCGTCGAAGCCGCCGACCGAGACGTCCTGCGGCACCCGGCGTCCGGCCCGCTCCAGAGCCGTCAGCACGCCCTGTGCCATCAGGTCGGACGCGACGAACACCGCGTCCAGGTCCGGCGCCTGCGCCAGCAGCCGCTCGGCGCCCGCCTCACCGCTGGCCCGGCTGTAGTCGCCGGACACGACGAGCCGGTCGTCGAACCCGATACCCGCCTCGGCGAGCACCTCCTTGTAGCCGGCGAGCCGCTCCACACCGCCGGGGGTGTCCAGTGGACCGGTGACCACACCGACCCGGCGGCGCCCGACGGACAGCAGGTGGCGCACCATGTCCCGGGCACCGTCCCGGTCGTCCGCCGCCACATAACTGACCTTGGAGCCGAGCCCGATGGGCTTGCCACAGGCCACCAGCGGCACACCCGCCTCACGCAACTCCTCCGCCACCGGGTCACCGGAGTGGCTGGACACCAGCAGCACCCCGTCGACATGACCGGCCGTGATGTACCGCGTGATGCGCCGCCGTTCGTCCTGCGTACCCGCCAGCATCAGCAGCAGCGGGATGTCGTGCGCGGCCAGCGCCTGGGTGCAACCACGCAGCAGCACATTGAAGTTGGGGTCCTCGAAGAACCGCTCCTGCGGCTCGGTCAGCAGAAAGCCGACCGAGTCCGAACGCCCCGTGATCAGCGAGCGGGCGTGCCGGTTGACGACGTAACCCGTCTTGCGGATCGCCGCGTTGACCGCCTCCTGAGCGGTCGGGCTGACGTAGTGCCCGCCGTTGAGCACCCGCGAGACCGTGCCCCGTGAGACTCCGGCCTCGCGCGCCACGTCGTGGATCGTCGGCGGTCTGCGTCGGCCCCCCGTGTTGCTCATGGTCATGACTTTACGGCTCCGGAGAGCAGATCGAGGCTCCAGAACCGCTGGATGACCAGGAAGAGCACGACCAGGGGGAGGACCGCGAGGAACGCTCCGGTGATCACCAGCGTGTACAGCGCGGGCGTGTTGGCACCCTGTTCGAGAAGCGTGAACAGACCCAGCGTGATCGGGAACTTCTCGTCGTCGCTGAGCATGATGTACGGCAGCAGGAAGTTGTTCCAGATCGCCACGAACTGGAACAGGAACACCGTCACCATGCCGGGCACCATCATCGGCAGCGCGACCCGCGTGAAGATCCGCCACTCGCTCGCCCCGTCCATCCGCCCGGCCTCCACCACATCGGCGGGGACGGCGGCCGCCGCGTAGATCCGCGAGAGGTAGACGCCGTACGGCGAGAGGAGCTGCGGCAGCAGCACGCCCAGGTACGAGTCGGTGAGGTCCACCTTCGCCAGCAGCAGGTACTGCGGGATGGCGAGGATGACCGGCGGCATCAGCACTCCCGCCAGCAGCACGTTGAAGAGCGTCTCGCGACCGGGGAAGCGGTAGATCGCCAGCGCGTAGCCGCTGAACGCCGAGACGACCGCCGACAGCAGCGCGCCGAGGCCGGCGTACAGGGCGGAGTTGCCCATCCACTCCCAGTACACGCCGTCGCGGTAGGCGCTCAGGTCCGCGAAGTTGTCGGCGAAGCCCGTGCCCGGCAGGAAGGTGAACGTGGAGAACAGCTCACTGCCGGACTTGGTCGCCGCGATCACCACCCAGGCCACGGGCAGCAGGCAGTAGAGCGCGCCGAGCAGCAGCGTGACCGTCGGGATCAGCGCGATCCGGTGGCGCAGTGGTGGCCGGCTCCGCGCGGTGCCGGGCGTGGCGCCCGCGGCTGTGTCGGCCTTGCCGACGGCAAGAGCACTCATCGCGCCCCTCCTTGACTGACGTCCCGCTTGTTCCGACGGTTCGCGGCCCGCAGAAAGCCGAAGGACAGCAGCAGCGTCGCGAGGGCGATGATCGTGGCCTGGGCGGCCGCCGCGTAGATGTCGCCCTTGCCGAAGGCGTCCTGGTACACCTTCATCAGCGGACTCCAGGTGGTGGACACGGAGTTGGTGAGCGGCTTGAGGGTGGTCGGCTCGCTGAACACCTGGAGCGTGGCGATGATCGAGAAGAAGAAGGTCAGCACCAGCGAGGGCGCCACCATCGGGATCTTGATCCTCAGCGCGATCTGCAGCGGCGTGGCCCCGTCCAGCCTGGCCGCCTCGTACACCTCGGCCGGGATCGCCTGCAGCGAGGTGTAGATGACGATCATGTTGAAGCCGGTGCCGCCCCATACCGCGATGTTGGAGAGGGCGAGGTACAGCGGACCGCCGTCCAGCAGGTCCGGCTGCGGCAGCCCCAGCCTCTCCAGCACGTAGTAGAAGGGGCTGACGTCCGGCAGATACAGGAAGCCCCACAGCAGCGCGGCCACGACGCCGGGGATGGCGTACGGCAGGAAGATCGCGAGCCGGGTGAAGGGCGCGAGCCGCACCTTGCCGGAGTCGAGCATCAGCGCGAAGAGGAGGGCGAGCCCGAGCATCACCGGCACCACGATGCAGCCGTAGCCGAGCACGCGCAGCGCGCCGTCGACCAGTTCGCTGTCGGTGAGGGCGTCGGTGTAGTTCTCCAGCCCGGCCCAGACCTCCTTGCGGGCACCGGCGCCCAGGCCGAGCCCGGAGACCTTCACCTTGTGGAAGCTGAGCCAGACCGCGTAGCCGATGGGCAGTGCGAAGAAGAGCAGGAAGAGGAGCGTCGCTGGGAGGAGGAAGAAGTAGGGGGCGCTTCGCGCTCGTTTGATGGTGGTGGTGGGAGACGGGTGGGCGTACGGGGCCCCCTTCACCCCGTACGCCCTCCGGCTTGTGCTGGTCACTCGGAGACCTCGAAGCCCTGCTTCTTGAGGTCGGCGACCGTGTCGTCCTGCATGGCCGTCAGGGCGGCGACGAAGTCCGACTTGTCCTTGGCGGCCTTGCCGAAGGCGTCCTTGAAGGTCGTGTAGGCGACGTTCACGTTCGGGCCCCAGGCCGACGGAGCCGTGGACTCGGCGATCTCGGCGGCCTTCGCGTAGAAGTCGGGCTGGTTGGAGAAGTAGTCCGGCGGTGTGGTGAAGGCGCCGCTGAGCTGGGCCGACGTGGAGGCCGGGTAGATGCCGCTCTCCTTGGCCAGCGCGTTGAGGGCGTCGCCGTCGGTGTTGAGCCAGGCGGCGAACTTGGCGGCGGCCGCCTTGTTCTCGGAGTCGGTGGTGACGGCGGTGGAGGAGCCGCCCCAGCTGCCGGTGACGTTCTCCGACTGCGACCACTGGGGGAGCGGGGCCATGGCCCACTTGCCCTTGGTGTCGGGCGCGGCCGTGGTCAGGGTGCCCGGGGCCCACACGGCGCTGACCCAGGCGATCTGCTTGCCGGTGTTGAGCGCCTTGTTCCAGGCCGGCGTGTACATCGGCTGGTCGTCGACGGCGCCCTCCTTGACGAGGTCGCCCCAGAACCTGGCCACCTTCTGGGAGGCGGCGTCGTCGATGCCGACCTTCCACTTGTCGCCGGAGGTCGTCCACCACTGGGCGCCGGCCTGCTGGGCGAGACCCGCGAACAGGCCGGAGTCGTTGGCGGAGAAGGTGGTCAGGTCCTTGTCCGGGGCCTTCTTCTTCAGCGCGCGGGCGGTCTCGGCGAACTCCTCCCAGGTGGCCGGGACCTTCAGGCCGTACTTCTTGAAGAGGTCCTGGCGGTAGTAGAACATCATCGGCCCGATGTCCTGCGGGACCGCGTAGACCGCGTCCGTGCCCAGCGTGGTCTGCTGCCACACACCCTCGGCGAACTTGCCCTTCGCGTCACCGACCTCGCCCGCTATGTCCGCGACCGCGTCATTGCTGACCAGCGTCGGCAGCGCCTGGTACTCGGCCTGGACCAGGTCGGGACCCTTGCCGGCCTTGTGCGCGGTGAGGATCTTGGTGACCAGCGTGTCGCCGGACGCCTGCTTCTTCACCGTGACCGTGATCTGGTCCTTCTTGCCCGGGCCCTTGTTCCACAGGTCGACGACCTTGTCCATGCCGGGCGTCCAGGTCCAGTACGTCAGCGAGACCGGCCCCGAGGAGTCCTCCCCGGCGTCTTCGGAGCCGCAGGCGGCGAGGGCGGTGGCGCCGAGGGCGGCGGCGACGCAGGTGGCCGCGCTTCTGAGAACGAGTCGCCGACGCTTCGTGATGGGCATGGATCTCTCCCCTGACCTGGGGCCCCCGCCTGCTGCGAGGGCCCGCCATGCTTCTGTGAGCGTTCACAGTAGAGAAACATCCCGGACACTTGTCAATGGTTGTTGCTGTGCGGTTATGTTGGGCTCGCACCGCCGATCCGGTGTGTGCACGTTCCCAAATGATCGATTAAACGGGAGAGATCCATGCCGGAGACCACCCCCAGGGGCCTCACCAGGCTCGCCTTCGGTGGGGACTACAACCCCGAGCAGTGGCCGGAAAGCGTCTGGCAGGAGGACGTCCGGCTGATGCGCGAGGCCGGCGTCACGATGGTGAGTGTCGGGATCTTCTCCTGGGCCCTGCTGGAGCCCGCACCCGGGGCGTACGACTTCGGCTGGCTGGACCGCCTGTTCGACCTGCTGCACGAGAACGGCATCCGCGTCGACCTGGGAACGCCCACCGTCTGCCCGCCGGCCTGGTTCTACCGTGCCCACCCCGAGGCCCTGCCGGTCACGCCGGAGGGTGTGCGCCACGCGTTCGGCTCCCGCGGCGCCATCTGCCACAGCAACACCGACTACCGCGCGGCCGCCGCGAACATCAGCACCAAGCTCGCCGAGCGCTACGGCGCCCACCCGGCGCTCGCGATGTGGCACGTGCACAACGAGTACGGCGTCCCCGTCTCCGCCTGCTACTGCGACTCCTGCGCCGCGCACTTCCGCCGCTGGCTGGAGTCGACGTACGAGACGGTCGACGCGGTCAACGCGGCCTGGGGCACCGCCTTCTGGGGCCAGCGCTACGCCGATTTCGAGCAGATCAACCCGCCGCGCGCGACACCCACGGCCGTCAACCCGGCCCAGGCGCTGGACTACAAGCGGTTCGCCGACGCCACCATGCGCGAGAACTTCCGGATGGAGCGGGACATCCTGCACCGCCTCTCGCCGGGCGTCCCCGTCACGACCAACTTCATGACGGCCCTGAGTCAGTGCGACTCCGTCGACTACTGGGCCTGGGGCCGTGAGGTCGACATCGTCACCAACGACCACTACCTGATCACCGACGGCCGCCGCACCCACGTGAACCTCGCGATGGCCGCCGACCTCACCCGCTCGGTGGCCGGGGGAGCCCCCTGGATCCTCCTGGAGCACTCCACCTCGGGCGTCAACTGGCAGGCCCGCAACCCGGCCAAGGCCCCCGGCCAGATGGCCCGCAACTCCCTCGCCCATGTGGCGCGCGGCTCCGAGGGCGCCATGTTCTTCCAGTGGCGGCAGTCCCGGCGCGGCGCCGAGAAGTTCCACTCGGCGATGCTCCCGCACGGCGGCACGGACACGCGCGTGTGGCGCGAGGTCGTCGAACTCGGTGCCGCCCTCGACTCGTTGAGCACCGTACGCGGCACCCGCACCCAGGCCGATGTCGCGATGCTGTGGGACTGGCACTCCTGGTGGGCGCAGAACCTCGACTGGCGCCCCAGCGAGGACCACGACCCGCGCGAGCGCGCCGACGCCTTCTACGAGGTGCTCTACGACCGCCACCTCACGGTCGACTTCGCCCACCCGGAAGCCGACTTGTCGGCTTATCCCCTTGTCGTCGTCCCCGCGCTGTACCTGATGACGCAGGCGGCCGGCCGCAATCTGCGCCGGTACGTGGAGAACGGCGGCACCCTCGTCGTGTCGTACTTCTCCGGCATCGTCGACGAACACGACGCCGTGCACGAGGGCGCCTACCCCGGGCCGCTGCGGGACGTCCTCGGCCTGACCGTCGAGGAGTTCTCTCCGCTCCTCCAGGACCAGCTGGTCCGCGTCACCGGACCGGACGGCTCCGAGCTCAGCGGCGACGTGTGGAGCGAGTTCGTCGTCCCGCGCGGCGCCGAGACCGTCTGGACGTACGCCGACGGCCTGACCGCCGGCCACCCCGCTGTCACCCGGCACCGCCTCGGCGAGGGCACCGCCTGGTACGTCTCCACCCGCCTGGGCGCCGAGGGCCTGGACGCGCTGCTGGGCTGGGCGATCGAGGACGCACAGGTCACCCCGCGTGTCGACCTGCCCCGCGATGTGGAGGTCGTGCGCCGCGCCGGCGAGTCGGGCAGCTTCCTGTTCGTCCTCAACCACACCGCGTCGGACGCCAAGGTGCCGCTGGAGGCATCCGGTACCGAACTGCTGACCGGTGAACGCGCCGCGGGCCGTATCGAGGTCCCCGCGGGAGCCGTCCGGGTCGTACGACTCGACGGCTGAGCCGACTCCCCTCCGCCCGCGCGTGCCACGAGCCGCGGGCGGAGGGGCGCCTCACCGCGGTGGCTTCGCGACACGGCGGCGAGGGACACCCCCAACCCCCCTTACGTCGAAGGGACGACGGACGACGATGTTCCATCCCAGACGCACCCTGCGGACCCTGCTGCTGCCGCTCGCAGCCGGGCTCGCCCTCACCGCCCTGCCCGCCCAGACCGCCTCGGCGGCGAGCACGCTCACCAACGCCGGCTTCGAGTCGGACGGCACCGGCACCGCGACACCGGCCGGCTGGTCCACGTACTCGGCGGCCGGGCAGAACTCCGCATCGTTCACCGAGTCCGGTGGCCACGGCGGGAGTTACCGCCTGACCCACTACGCGTCCTCCGCCTACAAGGTGGAGACGTACCAGTATCTGTCCGGGCTGACCAACGGGAACTACAAGCTCACCGCCTGGGTCCGCTCCGGCGGTGGCCAGAACTCGGCGTACATAGCGCTGAAGAACTGTGGTGGCGCGGAGCAGCGTACCGACCTTCCCGTCTCGGCGAGCGGCTGGATCCGTATCGTCGTGCCGGTCAATGTGACCAACAACCAGTGCACGGTCAGCGTCAACAGTGACGCGAACGCCGGCAACTGGATCAATGTCGACGACCTGACCTTCGCGTCCGGCACGGGCGGCACGTCGATCCATGGTGCCGACATCTCCTCCCTCGCCAAGAGCGAGGCCAAGGGCGGCGTCTACAGGAACGGCTCCGGCACGACCGGCGACGCGGTCACCATCCTGAAGAACGCCGGCATGAACTACGCGCGCCTGAAGGTCTGGGTCAACCCGGCCGACGGCTACAACAACAAGACGCGCGTCCTCGCCACGGCCAAGCGGGTCAAGGCGGCCGGCATGAAGCTGCTGGTCGACTTCCACTACTCGGACACCTGGGCCGACCCGGGCGCGCAGAGCAAGCCGGCCGCCTGGGCCGGGCACTCGTACAGTCAACTCAGGACCGACGTGTACAACCACACGTACGACGTGTTGAACGCGTTGAAGGCTCAAGGCACCACGGCCGACATGGTCCAGGTGGGCAATGAGATCAATGGCGGCATGCTGTGGAACGAGGGCTCCACGAGCAACTGGTCGCAGCTCGCCGGACTGCTCAACTCGGGCTACGACGCCGTCAAGGCGGTCAACTCGTCCACCACGGTCGCCCTGCACCTCGCCAAGGGCGGTGACCTGTCCGGCACCCGCTGGTGGTTCGACAGCGCGGTCGCGAACGGCGTGAAGTTCGACGCGATCGGCCTGTCGTACTACGGCTACTGGCACGGATCGCTCTACGACTTCCAGACGACCCTGGACGACGCGGCCTCCCGCTACGGCAAGCCGGTCTTCGTCGCCGAGACGGCCTACCCGTTCCGGCTGGACAGCGAGGACTCGCACGAGGAGATCATCAACACCACCGGTGAACTGGTCTCTGGCTATCCGGCGAACACGGCCGGGCAGCGCCGCTGGATGAACGACGTGACGAGCATCGTGGAGGCCGTCCCGAACGGCCGCGGCCTCGGCGTCTTCTACTGGGAGGCGACCTGGACCGCCGTCTCCGGCAACGGCTGGGACCCGACCGACGCCTCGTCCGGCAACGGCTGGGAGAACCAGGCGCTGTTCGGCTACGACGACAAGGCGCTCTCGTCGATGGCGTGGTTCAGCCACCGGTGAGTCCACTGAGCTCGTTGAATCCGTGACGAAGGGCCCGGCCGCGCGCTTGCGACCGGGCCCTGCCGCGTCCGGGCCGAACTGCCTTGTGTCGCACGGCCGTTCGGTACCGGACAAGGGCCGAGGAGTCCGGGGCGCGGCGGATTCGGTTGCGGGACAGTGGGAAGACGCGTGAAGACGCGGCCCGAAGGAAGGGGGGCGAGATGCTGAGGACTCCCGTCAGCGCAAGGCGCCTGGACATCCTGGAGTGGCTGAAGGATCCGGTCGCGCACTTCCCGGAGCAACGGCAGGGCGACCCGGCCGAGGACGGCGTCACCGCACGCGCCGTGGCCGCGAAACTCGGCGTGCCGTGCCAGGTCGCCGAGACGCATCTCGGCCTGCTCGTGGACATCGGCCTGCTGCGCACCAAGCGGATCCGGCGGCGTCTGTACTACCGCCGCGACGACATGCGGATCGCCGAGGTCGCCCGCATGTTCGAGAAGGGCTGGTAGCGCGGCTGTCCGGGCCGTGTGCTGCAAGGCGCCGCTACTCGGACACACCAGGCTGTGCAGGGTCCGCGGAAGGGGCGTCCGACGACCCCCGACCGCGGTGCCGTCGCTTCGGGGCCGCTCGGTCCGGCTCCCTGGCGTCCGTGCGGCCCGGCTCGTCGGCGGTCGTCCGGTTCGGCTGCTCGCCGTCCGTGCGGTCCCGCTCGTCGACATCCCCGAACCGCTCGCACAGCAGCCGGCCCACCAGGGCGCCGCCGTAGACCACGAACCCCACCCCGACCAGCCAGGACTCCACCACCAGGACGGTCCCGACGGGACCGTAGCTGATCGCGTTCGTGACGAGCAGCGGGGTGAACGCCAGGTACGAGAACCAGCGCAGCCCGACCAGCCCCGCCATGGTGGCGATAGCGCCGGGCAGCAGATGCCGCCAGCGCACCTCACAGAGCAGGAAGTGCGGCCCCCACCAGAAGAACAGCACGCCCGCCGCCGTGCTCAGCAGGATGCGGGGTGTGCCCTGCAGCAGAGTCCGGGTCTGTACCTGCGCGTACACATAAGCCATGAGCATGATCAGCCAGACCGTCTGGCGCCACACCCGGTGCCAGGGTCCGGCGGGCAGCCGCCAGATCCGCTCGTAGCCGTTCTGGACGCTGGCGGCGAAGGCCACACCGAACACGGCGAGCAGGGCCACGCTCAGCGCACTGGTCGTGCTGACCACCTTGCGGGGCGGAGTGAAGACCTGCGAGAGAGCGCGAGCCGACCTTCCGGACAGGTCCATGCCGTCCACCAGCCACAGGGCGAACCCGCCGCGCCCGAGCGGATCGACGGCCGCCACCACGATCAGCAGCGGAGCCAGCGTGACCAGGGAGAGCGCGGCGAACCCCATCGCGCGGTGCAACAACTCCAGCTCCTTGCCACGCCGGTAGAGCTCCGCGAGCCCCAGCCGGTGCCAGGCTGTGTGTGGCCAGGAGCGCCGGACGTTCAACGCGGCCGCCGTAGGCCACGGGCCCCTCCACCGGGGCGCCGGTCCGCACACCACCGGGGCGGACGTGACATACGACCACCCTCTCTCGCCTGTTGCGCGCGCCTGACCGAGTGGCCAGGGGACGTTCCTCGTAAACCGTGACACACCGCTCGTGGACCTGGGTGGATGACACGGCACGGTCCGGGTACCCGGGCGCGCGTCGCCGTGACGGGCGCACTACGGTGCGTGCCTGGCAGGAGCCGCTGTCGCGCACCGAAGGAGAGGCTGTTCATGGACCGTCCCACCGAACTCGTCCCGCAGCGCTACGTCGCGATCGGCGGCCGGGGCCCGGAGGACGTGGTCGCCGACGCCCACGGCCGCGTGCTGACCGGCGTCGAGGACGGCCGGATCCTGCGCCTCGACGGCCTGGCCGACTCCGCCGAGGCCCGCTCCGAGGCCCGGGGCGAGGTGCTCGCCGATACCGGTGGCCGCCCTCTCGGCCTCGAACTCCTCCCCGACGACGCCCTGTTGGTCTGTGACGCCGAACGGGGACTGCTCCGCGTCGACCTCGCCGACGGCGGCGTGGACGTCCTCGCGGACTCGGTGGCGGGGGAGCGGCTGCGGTTCTGCAGCAACGTCGTCGCCCTCGCCGACGGCAGCGTCTGCTTCACCGTCAGCAGCCGCCGCCACCCCCTGGACCACTGGATCGGCGACCTCGTCGAACACACGGCGACCGGCCGCCTCCTGCGCCTCGCCCCCGGCAGCGACACCCCCGAAGTTCTCCTGGAGGGACTGCAGTTCGCCAACGGACTCGCGCCGAGCGCCGACGGCTCCTTCCTCGTCGTGGCCGAGACGGGGGAGTGCCGCCTCACCCGCTACTGGCTCACCGGACCGCACGCCGGGCAGAGCGAGCCCTTCGCCGAGAACCTGCCGGGCATGCCGGACAACCTCTGGCGGGGCGCGCCGGACGGCCCGATCTGGGTGGCGCTGGCCGGCCCGCGCGTACCCCCGCTGGACCTCCTCCACCGCGCCGCCCCGGCCGTCCGCCGCACCGCCGCACGCGTCGCCGTGCGCGCCCCCTTCCGCCCCACGGGCACGATCGGCGTGCTCGCGGTCGACGACACCGGCCGGGTCGTCCACCACCTGGCCCGCCGCCGCTCCGGCTTCCGCATGGTCACCGGCGTGTGCGAGACCGGCGGCCGGCTGGTCCTGGGCAGCCTGTGGGAGCGGGGCGTCGCGGTGTGCGAGGCGCCCGTCCCGACGTGAGCGCGGCGTACGCTGTTGACCGGCCGCGATCACTTGGCGAGGAGCGGTGAGACGGCCAGGCAGGAGACGCACGACCATGACAGCCCCGGACACCGAGAGCCTGCGCGCTCCCGTCCGCACCCCACCGCGGACCGCGTTGCGGGCCCAGGCGCCGGTCGTCGCGGTCGTCGCCCTCGGCGGAGCGAGCGGAGCGACGGCCCGGTACGCGGTTTCCCTGTGGTGGCCGGCCGGGCCCGGTGGCTTCCCGTGGGCGACCTTCTGGACCAATGTCGTCGGCTGCGCCGTGATCGGTGTCTTCATGGTGGTCATCACCGAGGTGTGGGCCGCCCACCGCCTGGTCCGCCCCTTCTTCGGCACCGGAGTGCTGGGCGGCTTCACCACCTTCTCCACATACGCCGTGGACATCCAGAGGCTGGTGGACGGCGGGCACCCGCGCGTGGGCCTGGCCTATCTCGCCGCCACCCTGACCGCGGCACTGACGGCGGTCTGGCTCGCGGCGGCGACCACCCGCCGCGTCCTGAAAGGCAGACAGCCATGACCAGGCTGACCGGCAGAGCCCTGCGTCTGACCGTCTTCGTCGGCGAGCACGACACCTGGCACCACAAGCCCCTCTACGCCGAGATCGTGCACCGCGCCCACGCCGCCGGCCTCGCGGGCGCCAGCGTCTTCCGCGGCATCGAGGGCTTCGGCGCCTCCTCCCTGATCCACACCTCACGGCTGCTGTCCCTGAGTGAGGACCTGCCGGTCGCGATCGTGATCGTCGACACCGAGGAGCGCGTACGGGCCTTCCTGCCACAGCTCGACGAACTCGTCACCGAAGGACTCGTCACCCTCGACGACTGCGAGGTCATCCGGTACACCGGCCGCGACGACACTCCGCCCGAACCGGACACCGACGGTAAGAACACGGAAGGTAAGAAGGCGCCGTGAACTGGCTCCTGGTGATCGCGGGCGCCGTCGTCGGCGCGCCCCTGCGCTACCTCACCGACCGGGCGGTGCAGTCGCGGCACGACTCGGTGTTCCCCTGGGGCACCTTCCTGGTCAACGTCTCCGGCTCCCTCGTCCTCGGCCTGCTCACCGGCGCGGTGGCCCAGGGCGCCGCGGGCTCCCACGTGCAGCTGCTGGTCGGCACCGGACTGTGCGGGGCCCTCACCACGTACTCGACCTTCTCCTACGAGACCCTGCGGCTGACCGAGACGGGCGCCGGTCTGTACGCCGTCGCCAACATCGCGGGGAGTGTGACCGCGGGTCTCGGCGCCGCTTTCGCGGGGGTCTCGATCGCCCACGCGGTGTGGTCCTAGGCCGCCGTGTGGCGCTGTCGGCGCCGGGATCACACCCTCACCTGGTAGGACAGTGCGCGCCACTGTCCCGTCCCGGAACTGGATCCCATGAGCGTCATCAGCGTCGGTCAGGCCGTCGTCCTCGGAGCCGTCGAGGGGGTGACCGAGTTCCTGCCCGTCTCCTCGACCGGCCATCTGAAGATCGTCGAGGGGCTCATGGGCATCCCCGTCGACGACGACGCGGTCGTCGGGTTCTCGGCCGTCATCCAGGTCGGCGCGATCGCCGCCGTGCTCGTGTACTTCTTCAAGGACATCGTGCGGATCGTCTCCGCCTGGCTGCGCGGGCTGCGGGACAAGGAGGAGCGGTACCACCACGACTACAAGTTCGCCTGGTGGGTGCTCTACGCGACGATCCCGATCATCGTCGTGGGCCTGGCCGCCAAACCGCTCATCAAGGGGCCGCTCGCCTCGCTGTGGGTCGTGGCCGCGTCGTTGATCGTCGGCAGCGGGGTGATGTGGGCGGCCGACCAGATGGGCCGGCACAAGCGCGGGGAGGACGACACCTCCTTCAAGGACGCGATGCTCGTCGGCAGCTCGCAGATCCTCGCCCTGCTGTTCCCGGGCTTCTCGCGCTCCGGCGCCACGATGTCCACGGCGCTGATGCTCGACCTGGACCGGGTCGCCGCCACCCGCCTGTCCTTCTTCCTCGGCATCCCGGCCCTCACCGGCGCCGGCGTCTACGAGCTGAAGGACGCCCTCGGCACGACGGGCACGGGCGCGCTGCCGCTGGCCGTCGGCACCGCCGTGTCCTTCGTCGTGGCCTACGCCTCCATCGCCTGGCTGCTGAAGTTCGTGGCCAAGCACTCCTTCAACGCCTTCGTGATCTACCGGATCGTCGTGGGGGTGCTGCTGTTCGGGCTGTTGGGCACCGGGGTGATCAACAGTTGACCTGTGATCGGCCGTCGTCCCGGATCGCGGTGTGAAGTCGGCTTTCAGGCGTCACACCGCGTGAATCTCCGCCTTCGACTCCCTTGACACCACCCATGGCTCACCCGGAGTATCACTCCCGTGAACCTGTCAGACAGCCGGACAGCCGGACAGCCCCCGCGGCGCATCAGTGCCATGGAAGCCGTTCTGGCACACCTCCGTAGCGCCATCGAGCGGGGCGAGTACGCCATCGGCGACAAGCTCCCCTCCGAGGCGGAACTCTGCCGCACCCTGGAGATCAGCCGTCCCGTCCTGCGCGAGGCCCTGCGGGCCCTCCAGACGATGGGCCTGACCGTCTCCAAGACCGGCAAGGGCACCTTCGTCGTCGCCAACGCCGTCGAGGACCCCACCTTCGGCGACTACGCGGCCAGCGATCTGCTGGAGGTGCGCCGGCATGTCGAGATCCCGGTCGCCGGGTACGCGGCACTGCGCCGCACCCCGGAGAACCTCGACCACCTCGCCCACCTGCTCGACCGCATGGAACGGGAGACGGACACCACCGCGTGGGTCGCGATGGACACCCTCTTCCACCTGGCCGTGGCCGAGGCCGCCCAGAACCCGGTCTTCCGCCGGGTCATCGAGGAGATCCGCGACGCACTGGCGCGTCAGTCGGCCTTCCTCAACGAGCTGGGCGGCCGCCGCGAGCAGTCCAACCGCGAGCACCGGGCGATCGTCGAGGCGCTGATCGACGGTTCCGAACTCGACGCGACCGACGCCATGGCCCACCACCTGGACCGCGTCGAGACCACCCTCACCGACATCGTGCGCCCCGCGCGCACGGACAGCACCACGGAAGGCGGACCCGAGGCGTGAGCGAGCAGCACCTCAAAGAAGAGACGCGCCCCCAGTCCGGTCACGTCGACGCCGGAGACCTCGGCTACAGCAAGTCGCTGAAGTCCCGGCACGTCAACATGATCGCCATCGGCGGAGCCATCGGCACCGGCCTGTTCCTCGGCGCCGGCGGCCGACTCGCCGACGCCGGCCCGTCCCTGTTCATCGCCTACGCGGTCTGCGGAATCTTCGCCTTCCTCGTCGTGCGCGCCCTCGGCGAACTCGTCCTGTACCGCCCGTCCTCCGGCGCCTTCGTGTCCTACGCCCGGGAGTTCATGGGGGAGAAGGGCGCGTACACCGCGGGCTGGATGTACTTCCTGAACTGGGCCACCACCGGCATCGCCGACATCACCGCGGTGGCCACGTACACCCACTACTGGGGCATGTTCTCCGACATACCGCAGTGGGTGATCGCGCTGATAGCCCTGGCCGTCGTCCTCACCGTGAACCTGATCTCGGTGAAGATCTTCGGCGAGCTGGAGTTCTGGTTCGCGATCATCAAGGTCGGCGCACTCGTCGTCTTCATGCTGATCGGCATCTTCCTGCTGGTCACCCAGCACCCCGTCGACGGCACCACCCCCGGCCCCTCCCTGATCACCGACCACGGCGGCCTCTTCCCGAACGGCCTGCTGCCGATGCTGCTGATCGTCCAGGGCGTCGTCTTCGCGTACGCCTCCGTCGAGCTGGTCGGCGTCGCCGCCGGTGAGACCGAGAACCCCGAGAAGATCATGCCGAAGGCGATCAACTCGATCATGTGGCGCGTCGGCCTGTTCTACGTCGGCTCGGTCCTCCTGCTGTCCATGCTGCTGCCCTGGTCGTCGTACAAGGCGGGGGAGAGCCCCTTCGTCACCGTGCTGTCCAACATCGGCATCCCGGCCGCCGGCGGCGTCATGAACCTCGTCGTGATGACCGCGGCCATGTCCTCGCTCAACTCCGGCCTGTACTCCACCGGCCGCATCCTGCGCTCCATGGCGATGTCCGGCTCCGCCCCGAAGTTCACGTCGGTCATGAGCCGCAGCCAGGTCCCGTACGGCGGCATCCTGCTCACCAGCGGAATCTGTGTCCTCGGCGTCGGTCTCAACTTCGTCGTCCCCGCGGACGCCTTCGAGATCGTGCTGAACTTCGCCGCGATCGGCATCCTCGCCACCTGGGGCATGATCATGATCTGCCACCTGCTCTTCTGGCAGAAGACCCAGAAGGGCGAACTCGACCGCCCGGACTACCGACTGCCGGGCTCCCCCTGGACCGAACTCGTGACGCTGGCCTTCCTCGCCTCCGTCCTGGTCCTCATGTACGCCGACGGAGGCGCCGGCCGCACCACCGTGCTGTGCCTGCCGCTGATCGTCGCAGCGCTGGTCGCGGGCTGGTACGCCATCCGCGGCCGTGCCGGGCGCACCGCCACCAAGGCCGACGCGTGACAACCGTGTCGGTCGACGACTCCTCATCGACCCACGACAACCAGGCAGCCAGACAGTGATGTACAGCAGTTCCACAGCGGACGCACCCCTTGTCCGCGAACCTCTCCACGCCCCCGTCGCCCACCTCATACGCGACGAAATGATCGAAGGCATCCACTACGGCTCCGTCGTCGTCCTCGGCGCCGACGGCGACGTCCGGTTCCAGCTCGGTGACATCGAGGCCGCCTTCTACCCGCGCTCCGCGCTCAAGCCGGTGCAAGCCGTCGCCATGGC
This sequence comes from Streptomyces sp. NPDC057623, assembly GCF_042800355.1. Lineage (NCBI taxonomy): Bacteria > Bacillati > Actinomycetota > Actinomycetes > Kitasatosporales > Streptomycetaceae > Streptomyces > Streptomyces sp. NPDC057623. The sequence goes on along the minus strand of NZ_JBHVGZ010000009.1, from coordinate 29,635 downwards.
GCGGGCCGGGCTGCCGCTCGACGGTGAGCTGCTCTCGCTCACCGCGGCCAGCCACTCCGGCGAGGAACGCCATCTCGCCGGCGCCCGGCGCATCCTCGAACTCGCCGCACTCACCGAGGACCACCTGCGCAACGTCCCGGACATGCCGTACGACCCGGTCGTGCGGGACGCCTGGGTCCGGGAGGGCCGCCTGCCCTCCCGGCTCGCCCAGAACTGCTCCGGCAAGCACGCGGCCATGCTGTACACCTGCGTGCTCAACGGGTGGTCCCTGGAGGACTACCTCGACCCCGCCCATCCGCTCCAGCAGGCCATCGCGGAGATCGTCGAGGACCTCACCGGGCAGCGCATCGCCCGGGTGACCGTCGACGGCTGCGGTGCGCCGCTGTTCTCCGTCTCGCTGCACGGGCTCGCCCGTGCGGCCGCCCGGATCACCTCGGCGGTGCCCGGGACGCCCGAATTCCGGGTCGCCGACGCGATGCGGGAGCACGCCGAGATGGCCTCCGGCTCCGGGCGGGACGTGGCCGCGCTGATGCGGGCCGTGCCGGGGCTGCTGGCCAAGGACGGGTTCGAGGGCGTGCAGGTCGCCGCGCTGCCGGACGGGCGTGCCGTCGCCGTGAAGATCGCCGACGGGGCGAACCGGGCGCGGGTGCCGGTGGCTGCCGCCGCTCTCGCGCGGGCCGGGGTCGATCCTGGGCTGCTGACCGAGTTCCAGGGGGAGGCGCTGCTGGGTGGCGGGCGGGCGGTCGGGTGTGTGCGGCCCGTTCGTTCGCTGGAGCCGGTTGTTGTTTCGGCTTGCGCCTAGGGAAGTGCCGGATCCGTCGTTCGGCGGCTGCGGGTCGCATGTGGCTGGTCGCGCCCACGCGGCGGCAGCCGCACATAGACAACGCCCCGCGCCCCTGAAGGGGCGCCAACCTCACCCTCTCCAGAAAGAAGAACCGTTCCTTCATGAACGCCGTCACCCGCAGTGAGCACGATCTGCTTGGCGACCGGGATATCCCCGCCGATGCCTACTGGGGTGTCCACACCCTGCGGGCCACGGAGAACTTCCCGATCACCGGGACGCCGATCTCCGCCTACCCGCACCTCATCGACGCCCTCGCCGCCGTCAAGGAGGCCGCCGCCCTCGCGAACGAGGAACTCGGCCTCCTCGCCCCCGAGAAGGCCGCGGCCATCGTCGCCGCCTGCCGTGAGATCCGTTCCGGCAAGCTGCACGAGCAGTTCGTCGTCGACGTCATCCAGGGCGGCGCCGGCACGTCGACCAACATGAACGCCAACGAGGTCGTCGCCAACCGGGCGTTGGAGCTGCTGGGCCACGCCAAGGGCCAGTACCAGCACCTGCACCCCAACGAGGACGTCAACCTCGGTCAGTCGACCAACGACGTCTACCCGACCGCCGTCAAGATCGCGACGGTTTTCGCGGTGCGCGGGCTGCTCAAGGCGATGGCCGTGCTCCAGGACGCGTTCGCCCGCAAGGCCGTCGAGTTCCGCGACGTGCTCAAGATGGGCCGTACCCAGTTGCAGGACGCGGTGCCGATGACGCTCGGCCAGGAGTTCTCCGCGTACGCCGTCATGATCGACGAGGACCGGTCCCGTCTTGCCGAGGCAGTCGAGTTGATCCATGAGATCAACCTGGGCGCCACGGCCATCGGCACCGGCCTCAACGCCCCCGCCGGATACGCCGAGTCGGCCCGCCGCCACCTCGCCGAGGTCACCGGGCTCCCGCTGGTCACGGCCGCCAACCTGGTCGAGGCGACCCAGGACTGCGGCGCGTTCGTGCAGATGTCCGGCGTGCTCAAGCGGATCGCCGTCAAGCTGTCCAAGAGCTGCAACGACCTGCGGCTGCTGTCGTCCGGGCCGCGTGCCGGCCTGGGCGAGATCAACCTGCCGCCGGTGCAGGCGGGTTCGTCGATCATGCCGGGCAAGGTCAACCCGGTGATCCCCGAGGTCGTCAACCAGGTCGCCTTCGAGGTGATCGGCAACGACGTCGCCATCACCATGGCCGCCGAGGCCGGACAGCTCCAGCTCAACGCCTTCGAGCCGATCATCCTGCACTCCCTGTCGGAGTCGATCACCCACCTGCGCGCGGCCTGCCTGACCCTCGCCGAGCGCTGCGTGGACGGCATCACCGCCAACACCGAGGCACTGCGCCGGACCGTGGAGAACTCCATCGGCCTGGTCACCGCCCTGAACCCGCACATCGGGTACACGGCGGCCACCGACATCGCCAAGGAGGCCCTCGCCAGCGGCCGGGGAGTGGCCGAACTCGTCCTGGAGAAGGGCCTGTTGCCGGCCGAGACCCTCGCCGACCTGCTCCGTCCGGAGGTCGTCGCGGGCAGTGGCCAGGCCCTGGCCTGACCAGCCGGAACCGCTACCCGAGATGCGCACCGGGACCGGCCGGGAGGCACAATGGTGATCATGGCAGCGTCAACGTCGTCACTGACCTTCCAGCCGATCCTGGAGCGCATCGCGGAGGAGATCGAGCGGACCCCCGGCCGCGGCCGGCCCGCCGACTACATCCCGGCGCTCGCGGCCTGCGACCCGCGCAGCTTCGGCATGGCCGTCGCGGAACTCGACGGCACGGTGTACGGCGTGGGGGACTGGCGCGAGCCGTTCTCCACGCAGTCCATCACCAAGGTCTTCACCCTCGCGCTCGACCTGGCCCGCGAGGGCGACGAGCTCTGGGAGCACGTGGGCCGCGAGCCCTCCGGCAACCCCTTCAACTCCCTGGTCCAGCTGGAGTACGAGAACGGCATCCCACGCAACCCTTTCATCAACGCGGGCGCCCTCGTCGTCACCGACCGCCTCCAGACCCGTACGGGCGACGCGGCGGGTGAACTCCTGTCCTTCCTGCGCGCCGAGAGCGGCAGCCCGGCCCTGAACTTCGACGAGGGCGTCGCCGCCTCCGAGTCCACGCACGGCGACCGCAACGCCGCCCTCGCCCACTTCATGGCGTCCTACGGCAACATCGACAACCCCGTGCCGGCCCTGCTCGACCAGTACTTCCGGCAGTGCTCGATCAAGGCGTCCTGTTCCGACCTGGCCCTCGCCACCACCTTCCTGGCCCGCCACGGAGTCCGCTCCGACGGCACCCGCCTCCTCACCCGCAGCCAGGCCAAACAGGTCAACGCGGTCATGCTGACCTGCGGCACGTACGACGCGGCGGGCGACTTCGCGTACCGGGTGGGCCTGCCCGGCAAGAGCGGTGTCGGGGGCGGCGTCATCGCCGTCGTACCGGGCCGCTGCACGCTGTGCGTATGGAGCCCCGGCCTGGACGAACGGGGTAATTCGGTGGCAGGAGTGGCAGCACTGGACCGCTTCACGACGCTGACGGGCCTGTCGGTGTTCTGACGGAACTTCTTGATGCGGGTCGAGGTCACGCCGCTCAGGAACGCCCTCGCATCAGATCACCGGCCAGTCACAGTCCGGCTTCCCCCCGGAGGGCCCCGCGTCAACTGAAAGCCACCCGGCGTTGACACGCTGCCCGAGTGTTGGCCATGGCTTTCCCCGTCGATCTCCGCCGCTGCCAGGTCCTGGGTCTGGCCGGAACCGCCTTCCTCGCCCTGGGCGGTGAGACGGCCGGTGCCCTGCCGGTCCGGGAACTCCTGGCACCCAGCTCGGTGCACGCCGCGCTGGGCCTGGTCGGCGTGTACTTCGGTGTCGTCCTGCTGATAGTGGCGTGGCTGCTGCTGGGACGCCTCGTGCGCGGCGCCGACCCGCCGACCCCGCGCGCCCTGCTGCTGGTGCTGGCCGTCTGGGCCACCCCGCTGCTGATCGCGCCGCCGCTGTTCAGCCGGGATGTCTACAGCTACCTGGCCCAAGGCGCCATGGTCGACGCGCACATCGACGTGTACGCGTACGGGCCGGCCCGTCTCGGGGGCCCGCTCGCGGACGAGGTCGCCCCGCTGTGGCGACACACCGGGGCTCCGTACGGCCCGGTGTTCCTCGGTGTGGCCTCCGCCCTGTCCACCGTGACGCGCGGCGAACTGCCCGCCGGACTGCTCGGCATGCGCCTGATAGCGCTCCTCGGGGTCGCGCTGATGGCGGCCGCGCTGCCGCGCCTCGCCCGGCACAGCGGCGCCGACCCGGCCGCCGCGCTGTGGCTGGGTGCCCTGAACCCGCTCGTGCTGCTGCACCTGGTCGCGGGCGCCCACAACGACGCCATCATGCTCGGCCTGCTCGGCGCCGGACTGGTCGCGGCGCTCGGCCGCCGGCCGGTCCTGGGCGCCGTACTCGTCACACTCGCCGCCCTCGTCAAGGCGCCCGCCGCCCTCGGCCTCGCCGCGGTCGTGCTGCTCCAGATGCGCTCCGGCCACCGTGCGGCGAAGGCGGTGGTGACGACGGCGGCCGCGTCCGCCGCCACCACGGTCGCCGCGACGGCCGTCGCGGGCACGGGATACGGCTGGATCGGCGCCCTGGACACCCCGGTCTCCCCGCAGAACTGGGCGCTCACCAGCCTGCTCGGCCGGGCCACCGCCACGCTGCTGGACCAGGCCGGCAGCGATCTGGCCCCGCTGGCCGTCCCGGTGTGGCATGTCCTCGGTCTCGTGCTCACGGCGGTGCTCGTGCTTCTCATATGGTGGCGCTGGCGTCCGCGCCCCGTGTACGCGCTCGGCCTGAGCCTGGCGGCCGTGGCCGCCTTCGGACCGGCGATCCGCCCCTGGTACGCACTGTGGGGCCTGTTCCTCATCGCCGCCGCCGCGCCCAGCACCTCGGTACGGCACCGGGTGGCGGCCCTGACGGGAGTGCTCGCGCTCGCCGTCCTGCCCAGCGGCGGCGCCGCGGACGCCGGCCAACTGGTGCTGGCCATCTCCGGGGGCGCGCTCGCCGTGGTCGTCCTGTGGCAGGCGCATCTCGCGGCGCAGGCCCCGGCGTTGGAGCGCACCTCATGAGACTTCCCCGCACCGACCGCGGCCGGCTCGCGCTGGTCCTGGTCCTCGCCGCCGCCGTGACCGTCTTCACCGCGACCGTGCCGCTGCTGCGCGACTGGTTCGACCTGCGCGTCTACTACGGCACCGTCGACAGCTGGACGCACCACGACGGCCGTATCTACGACTACCGGGTGCCCGGCACGACGTACGGCTTCACCTACCCGCCGTTCGCCGCCGTCGTGATGCTGCCCATGGCGCTGGTCGATCTGCGCGTCGCGATCGCGCTGACGTTCCTGCTCAACCTGGCGGCACTGGCCTTCGCGCTGCGCGTGCTGGCGGGACGGGCCTGGCGGCGCCACGGCTGGTACGGCTGGGTGGCGGCCGGGTGCGCTCTGGCCCTCTTCGAACCGCTGCGGGACACCTTCAGCTTCGGCCAGGTCAACTTGCTGCTGCTCGCTCTGGTGCTCCTCGACTGCGGGTTGCTGGCGTCGGGCCGGGACCGCTGGGCGGGCGTGGGCATCGGCCTCGCGGCGGCGATCAAGCTGACGCCGGCCGCGTTCATCGGCCTGCTGCTGGTGGCCCGGCGCCGGCGAGCCGCCGCCGTGGCGACGGCCGTCGCCGCCGGAGCGACGGCGCTGGCGGCCTGGGTGGCCCCCGACGCGTCCCGCTTCTACTGGACGCACGCGATGTGGGACACCACGCGGGTGGGCCGTCTCGACTATGTCTCCAACCAGTCGTTGCAGGGCGTTCTGGCCCGGCTCGACGTGTCGAGCCGGGCGGTCTGGGCGGTCGTGGTGCTGCTGGTCCTGGGCGTCTGGGTGGCGCGTACCCGGCGGGCGGTCGTCGCGAAGGACTGGACCGCGGCGTTCGCCCTGACCGGGCTGACCGCCTGTCTGGTCAGCCCGATCACCTGGGTCCACCACCTGGTGTGGCTGCTGCCGTCCTTCGCGGTCCTCGTCCGCGCCGGGCGCCTGCGGATCGCGGGCGCCCTGTACGCGGTGTTGTGCACCAGCGTGGTGTGGCTGTGGTTCGACGACGCGTCCGGCGTCGACGGCTTCCTCGGCAGCAACACCTACGTCTGGATCACGCTCGGCCTGCTGCTGTGGCTGCCGGTCCGTCAGCTCGGTGCGGACGGCTCTACCTTGCCGCGCGTCACCAGCGACACGGCACCCGCCCCCATCCCGGCGGCGCCCGCGATCACGAAGGCCTCCGGCCAGCCGGCCGCGCCCCCGGGCTCCACCGCCGCGACCACGGGCACCTTCACCGGCCCGGGTCTCGGCTTGGCCCGCAAGGCGTCCAGCGACCCCACCGGTTCGACCCGTCCTGCCGCCCCGAACCCCCAGTCCAGCAGTTCGCCGGCCTCTTCGTAGACCGCGAACCCGCCCGCCCGGGGGTTCATCACCGTGACGACGAGCGTGCGCTCACCCCGGCGGGCGGCGGCGATGAGCGTGTTGCCCGCATGGCTGGTGTAGCCGTTCTTGACGCCGATCACCCCCGGGTACCGGTCCACACCGTCCGCGCCGGTCAGCAGCCGGTTGGTGTTCCGGATCTCGTACGACCAGCCGCCCCTGCCCGGGAACCTCGCCGTCGCCGTGCCGCAGTACCGCGCGAACTCCGCGTTGCGCAGTCCGGCCCGGCCGAACACCGCCAGGTCGTACGCCGACGACACCTGGCCGGGTGTGTCGTAGCCGTCCGGCGACACGACGCGCGTGTCGAGGGCACCCAGTGAACGCGCCTTGGTCTGCATACGGGCGGCCGTGGAGCGCCAGCCGCCGTTGAGCGAGGCCAGCACCCGCACGGCGTCGTTGCCGGAACTGAGGAACACTCCGCGCCACAGATCGGCGATCTGGTACGTACGTCCTTCGGCGACCCCGACCAGACTGCTGCCCGGCCCGATCCCGGAGAGCTCCTCCTCCCGCACCGTGTGCCGGATTCCGCCGGGCAGGGTCGGCAGCACGGTGAGGGCGAACAGCGACTTCAGCGTGCTGGCGGGCGGCAGCCTCCGGTGCGCGTTGTACGCGGCGAGCACCTCGCCGGTGTCGGCGTCGGCCACCAGCCACGAGAGCGCGGAGACACGCGGAACGCGGGGCACCTCGGCCGCGGGGCGCGCATGCGGGCCGGACCGGTACAGCAGCGCGGGCTGCGGTGTCGTGGCCCGGTGCCCGCCGGGCGGGTCGGAGTCGTGCCCGGTGCGGGCGACCGCGGCGGCCGGCGCGAGCGCCAGCAGGCCGGCCGCGCAGGCGGACACAAGGGCCCGGGAGGTAAATCCGATCGTCATACCGCCAACGTAGGAACCGACGCGCCGTACATCGCGCTGCCCGGGCCGGTCGGGGCCCGCCTGCACCCGGACGGGCGATCCTTTGACGGCGTGTCATTCGCCGGGCAGCGTCGGCTGGATCCGCCGAAGGAACGTGGCGTTGTCGGGCGTCTCGCGCATCCGCTCCAGCAGCGTCTCCAGGTTGGACTGGCCGTCCCGGGTCTGAAGCGCCCGGCGCAGGCCGCGGACGGTGGTCAACTCGGCCGGGGGCAGGAGGAGTTCCTCGCGGCGGGTGCCGGAGGGGTTGATGTCGACCGCGGGGAAGACGCGACGGGAGGCGAGGTCCCGGCTGAGGCGCAGTTCCATGTTGCCGGTGCTCTTGAGCTCCTCGAAGTAGAAGTCGTCGGCCCGGGAGCCGGTCTCCACCAGGGCCGTGGCGAGGATGGTGAGCGAACCGCCCTCCTCGGCCAGGCGTGCGGCGCCGAAGAAGCGCTTCGGCCCGTGCAGCGCGGCCGCGTCGACACCGCCGCTCAGGGTGCGGCCACTGGAAGCGGCCGCGTTGTTGTGCGCCCGGCACAGCCGGGTCAGAGAGTCGAGCAGGATGACGACGTCCTCGCCCGCCTCGACGAGCCGCTTGGCCCGTTCGATGACGAGCTCGGCCAGCGCGATGTGCTGCTTGGGCGCCCGGTCGAAGGTCGAGGCGTACACCTCGCCCCGCACCGAGCGCCGCATGTCGGTGACTTCCTCGGGGCGCTCGTCGAGGAGCACCACCATCAGCCGGCACTCCGGGTGGTTGCCGGCGACGGCCGCCGCGATCTGCTGGAGCAGCACGGTCTTGCCGGTCTTGGGCGGGGCCACGATCAGCCCGCGCTGGCCCTTGCCGACGGGCGCGATCAGATCGGCGACCCGTCCGGTCAGGCCGGACGCCGGGTGTTCGAGACGGATCCGCTCCCGCGGGTGAAGCGGCGTCAGCTCGCCGAAGCCGCGCCGGTGGTGGCCGGGGACGGTGCCGTTGACACGGGCGACCTCGGTGAGCGCGCGCTGGGTGCCGCGTACGCCGTCGACGAGGTCGCCCTTGCGCAGACCGTGGCGGCGGATCAGAGCGGGGGAGACGGACAGGTCGGCGGGGGAGGGCAGCAGGCTCTCGGCGCGCAGGTGGCCCTTCCCGCTCGCGTCGATGTCGAGGACACCGGTGACGGCACGGGCCGGGGGCTGCTGCTGGACCGGGGGGTGTTCGAGAGTGGTGGTCATGAGGGGCGGTCCTTTCACGGACGGAAGGCATGGGACATACGGAGGGAAGGGATGCGCCGCGACCATCGGGAAGGCGGTCAGAACGCCTCCGCGCGGCGGGAAACAGCACCTCGGATACGGCAGAACCACTGGTCACGAGGTGGTGAGGAGAAGCCGGTACGTCGACCGGCGAACTGAAGGAGAAACAAGCACCGGCGCCTACGACCGGGCGTACACAGGTGCTAACGGGACGGTACCACGGCGTGTCAGCGTGTGGCGAGCAGACCGTACAGCAGGGGGATGCGCGGCTCGGGAAGCCGCCACCAGCCGGACTGCGTCCGCACCATCTGCGGCCAGCGCGGCCAGGGAAGCTCGTCGCTCTCCGTGAGGCGCCGGATGTTCAGTCGCACCCCCACCAACGCGTTGACGACCTCGCTTGTTCCGTGCATCCACTCGTAGCTGTCCGTGGCGCCTTCGACGGCGGGTCCGTCGGTGTAGGTACGCGTCGCGTCCCGGTGCACGGCGCCGTCACCGCCCAGGTAGTCGTGGCGCAGGAGCAGCTCGGGCCCCTCGCCCGGACCGGGCTTGGGGCCGAGGGAGTTGAGCAGCGGATGGAACTCGACGATGTACAACCGCCCACCGGGACGCAGGAGTTGAGCCAGGATGCCGGCCCAGCGGTCCAGGTCGGGCAGATAGCACAGCGCGCCCTTGCCCGTGTACACCACGTCGAACCGCCGCCCGCCCAGGGCCTGCACGGCGTCGTACACATTGGCCTGTACGTACGTGACGTCCAGCCCCGCCTTCTCGGCGATCCCGTTCGCGGCGGCCACGGACGCCGCGGAGAAGTCCAGCCCGACGGCCCGCGCCCCGCGCCGCGCGAAGGCGATCGTCTCGGTACCGAGATGGCACTGCAGATGGAGCACGTCACGTCCGGCCAGCTCACCGAGGTCGTCCCACTCGAAGGAGGCGAACCAGCGGGCGGGATCGAGATCCTGGTCGAGGCCGTAGAAGCGGCTGGCGAGGTGTACGGGTGTGCGGGCGTCCCAGTTCGCCTGGTTGGCCGACATCATCCGCGCGTGCTCGTCGGTGCTCATGAGGACATCCAACCGCGAACGGGCCGCCCGCGGCGGCGGGAACCCCGGACACGGGCACCCTGGTGTCGATTCGGGCCGGTCCCGTTCGTCGGTGGGGTGGAGGAAGCTGATGAGGACCGGGAGGATCCATGAAGTACATGCTGCTCGTCTGCGGCGACGACACCGCCGACGCCGCGGGCACGGCCCCCGTCGAGCCCTGGGTGGAAGACCTCGGAGACCGTCGGGTACGCCTGCACGGCCACCGCCTCGCGCTCCCCGCCGACGCCGTCACCGTGCGGGTGCGCGGCGGTGAGGTACTGCGCGGCGACGGTCCGTTCGCGGAGACCAAGGAGTACGTCGCCGGGTTCGACATCCTGGAGTGCGACAGCCTGGAGGAGGCGGTCGAGGCGGCCGCGCGCCATCCCGTCGCCGCCGTGGGGGCCATGGAGGTGCGGCCGTTCTGGGAGGACGAGGACGCCGAGACGCGGATCCGCGCGCTGGACGCCGAGCTGACCGGCGCCGCCCGGGAGCGGGACCTCGACCGCATGGCCGCCTGCTACGCCCCGGACGTGACGGCATACGTCGACGGCCGGGAGTACCGGGGCATCGACGCCCTGCGCAAGTCCCTGGCGGAGCGGTTCACCGGCCCCGGCGGCCCCGTCACCCGAGAGGTGCTGGACCATCGCGTCCACGTCGACGAGAGCATCGCCTTCGCTCACGCCCTCGTCCGCCTGCGCGCCGCCGGCACCGACGGCGCCCCACACCACGCCCTGACGCGCGTCACCACCGGCTACCGCGACGTCGGTCCGCGCTGGCTGATCGCGCACGAGCACGTCTCGCTCGACCTTCTCGACACCGAGGAGCGGTCATGAAGTACGTCCTGTTCATCTGCACCCCCGTCGGCGGCGAGGAACTCAGCCCCGAGGAGATCGCCGACGACCCCCGTTTCACCGCGTACATCGACGAGGTCCGCAGCCGCGACGTCGTGAAGGGCGGCGCCCGGCTGCGGCCGCACTCCGACGCCACGACCGTGCGGGTCCGGGGCGACGAGGTCCTGCTCAGCGACGGGCCCTTCGTGGAGTCCAAGGAGTACGTCGCCGGCATCGACATCATCGAGGTCGCCGATCTCGACGAGGCCATCGCCCTAGCCTCCCGGCACCCCGCCGCGCTGGCCGGCGGGTCGGTGGAGGTGCGGCCGGTCTGGGAGTGAACGACATGCCGGGCGCCGAGGACGTCGAGCAGGCCGTCGCGGCCGCCTTCCGGGCGGAATGGGGCCAGGTCGTCGCCACCCTGATCCGGGTGACCGGTGACTGGGACCTCGCCGAGGAGTGCGCCCAGGACGCCTTCGCCCAGGCCCTCGACCGGTGGCGGCGCGACGGAGTGCCGCGCCGCCCCGGCGCCTGGCTGACCACGACCGCCCGCAACCGCGCCCTGGACGTACTGCGCCGGGAGGCGGTGGGGGCCGCGAAACTCCGGGAGGTGGCGGTGCTGGCCCGCGACGAACCGTCGTACGAACCCGAGGACGGCAGTGGTGACGGCAGCGGCGTGCGGGACGACCGGCTGCGGCTGATCTTCACCTGCTGCCATCCCGCTCTGCCCATCGAGGCCCGGGTCGCGCTCACCCTGCGTACGCTCGCGGGCCTCACCACACCGGAGATCGCCCGCGCCTTCCTCGTCCCCGAGGCGACCATGGCGCAACGCCTGGTGCGGGCCAAACGGAAGATCCGCAACGCCGGCATCCCGTACCGGATCCCGCCCGCGCACCTCCTGCCCGAGCGCACCACGGGGGTGCTCGGCGTGATCTACCTCCTGTTCAACGAGGGGTACGCGGCCACCGGGGGCGCCGATCTCGTCCGCACGAGCCTCTGCGCGGAGGCGATCCGGCTCGCCCGAGTCCTGGCCCGGCTCATGCCCGACGAGCCCGAGGTGCTCGGCCTGCTCGCGCTCCTGCTGCTGCACGACGCCCGCCGGGACACCCGGGTCGACGCGGCCGGCGAACTGGTGACCCTGGAGGACCAGGACCGCACCGCCTGGGACCGGGCCGAGGCCGACGAGGGAGCCGCCCTGCTGGAGACCGCTCTGCGGCGCGGCCGCCCCGGGCCGTACCAGATCCAGGCCGCCATCGCCGCCTGCCACATGACCGCGCCCACCGCCGAGGACACCGACTGGGCCGACATCGCCGCCCTGTACGGCGAGTTGGTCCGCTTCGTGCCCTCCGCCGTGGTCCGCCTCAACCGCGCGGTGGCCGTCGGCATGGCCGACGGCACGGAGGCGGGCCTCGCCCTGGTCGCCGAGTTGGAGGACGAGGGCGAGCTGTCCGGCTACCACCTGCTGGCGGCCACCCGCGCCGATCTGCTGCGCCGCAGCGGCCGTACGCGGGAGGCGGCCGAGGCGTACCGGCGGGCCCTGGAACGGGTGGAGAACGACGCCGAACGGAGGTTTCTGCAAAGGCGGCTCGCGGAGTGTCGATCCGGGTAGCGGCGGTTCGTCGGGGACGCGCGGACCGTCGTCCTCGCACCGCCCTCGGACACAGCGCTCACGCCGAGCGCGCCTCCGCCTCCTTCGCGATCTGCTCGAACTGCGCCCCCATCGCCTCGGCCAGCGCCTGCGCGCCGGACAGCGGACGGACCATGACCATGAAGTCGTCGATCAGCCCGCCCTCGTTCACCCGGAGGAAGTCGCAGCCGGTGATCTCCCGGTCGCCCACGCGCGCGGTGAAGACCAGCGCGTGATCGCGGCCGGCCGGGTCGTTGATCTCCCGCACATAGCGGAAGTCCTCGAAGACCCGCACCACAGCGCGCAGGATCGCCGCCGTGATCGCCTTGCCGGAATACGGCTTGAACACGGCCGGGCTGGTGAAGACGACGTCCTCCGCCAGCAGGGCCTCCACGGCATCGAAGTCGCCCGCCTCGACCGCCTCACGGAACACACGCATCGGATCACCTCATAGTCAATTAGTTGAGTAGGTGCGGACGACAATAATCACCTGCTGTTAACGTGTCCACATGTCCCTCAAGTACGCCGTCCTCGCCGCCCTTCTGGAGGGCGAGGCATCGGGCTACGAGCTGTCCAAGGTCTTCGATGTCTCGTTCGCCAACTTCTGGCCCGCGACCCCGCAGCAGCTCTACCGGGAGCTGGAGCACCTGGCGCAGGACGGCCTCGTCGAGGCCCGGTTCGTGCAGCAGGAACGCCGGCCGAACAAGCGGATGTTCACCCTCACCGCGGCCGGCCGGCAGGACCTGCGCGCCTTCGCCGCGGAGCCGCCCCGGCGCCCCACCGCCGTCCGCGACGAACTCCTGATCAAGCTCCAGGCCATGGAGGACCCCGAGAGCACCCGGGCCCTGATCGAGGAGCGCACGGCGTGGGCGCGCGGCAAACTCGACCGCTACGAACGCGTCCGCGACCGCCTCCTCGACGGGCGCACCGAGGACGAGTACCTGCGCGAGTCCGACCGCATCGGACCGTACCTGACGCTGTTGCGCGGCATTTCCTTCGAGGAGGAGAACCTGCGCTGGTGCGAGCGCGTTCTCGCCGTCCTGGAACAGCGCGTCGCGGCGGGGTGACGCGGATGTTCGGCCCCGAAGGCCCCTCCCTGCGCGAACTCGCCGTCCAGGCCCTGTCGTCCGTCGAGCGCGGATACGACCTGCTCGCCCCGAAGTTCGACCACACGCCGTTCCGCACGCCGGAGTCGGTGCTCACCGCCGTCACGTCGGCACTCGCACGGACGGGCCCGTACGACGACGGCCTCGACCTGTGCTGCGGGACCGGCGCGGGCGTCGACGTGCTGGCCGAGGTGTGCCGGCGCAGCGTGACCGGCGTCGACTTCAGCGCCGGCATGCTCGACGTCGCCCGGCGGCGGGTGGCGGCGCGGGACACACGCGTCGCCTGGGTGCGTGCGGACGCCCGCGCCCTGCCGTTCGCCGCCGCCTTCGACCTGGTGGTGAGCTTCGGGGCGTTCGGCCACTTCCTTCCGCGCGAGCTGCCGGCCCTGTTCGCCCAGGTCCACTCCGTCCTGCGGCCCGGCGGTACCTTCGCCTTCCCGGTCGTGGCCCCGCCCCGTCCCGCGTCCCCCGCCTACTGGATGCTGCTCGGCTTCGACGCGGTGATGCGGGTGCGCAACGCCGTGTGGCGGCCGCCCTTCGTCATGTACTACCGGGCCTTCCGGCTGGGAGAGGTGCGCGGCGAGCTGGCGCGCGCGGGCTTCGACGTGGAACTGCGGGTCCTGCCCGAGTTCGGGCTGCGCCGGGACGGCAGTCCACGGGTGCGGATGGTGGTGGCCCGGCGGTTGCCGGCCGGGCGCGCTCAGACGGCGGCCGGCAGCGTGAACTCATAGACCAGGGCGTCCTGTTGGGCGTCCATGACGAGGTCCGTGATCTCCAGCGGGCGGGCGTACTGGTCGTGCACGCGCCGGGTGACCCGTACCGAGGGCGTGGCCGGGAGCCGGGTGATGGTGTCCCGGTGGTGCAGTGCGAGCCCCGCCCGGCGCATCCAGTCGTAGGCGCGCCGCAGTTGGGCGGCACCGGTGCCGTCGGCGCGGTCGCGGCAGCGGGCGAGCTCCGCCACCTCGGCGAGCGCCACCGCGGAGAACGACGTCACAGCCGTACGCCGGCCCTGCCCGCCGGCGTCCGCGGACTCGTAGCGGTGCACCAGGGTCGGCCGGTGCGGGGCGAGCCCCAGGGCCTCGGCGTGGTCCGGCGGGGGAGGCTCCCAGATGACGGTCGCCCGGTCCACGGCGCCGGGGGCCGTGGAGCGGGCGCCGACCGGGAAGGTGAGGGCCGACGGGGTCTCGACCGGAGGACCGGACAGCGTGGCATGACTGCCCCGCCGGTCGGTGGTGACCAGACCGCTGTGGCGCAGCACCTCCAGCGCCTGCCGTACGGTCTCCCGGCTGACCCCGAAGTGCACTGCCAACCGCCGTTCCGCCGGGAGTCGTTCACCCGGCGAGATCGTTCCGTCGCGCAGCTCGCCGAGCAACTGGTCGGCGATCCGCCAGTACAGCGGCTGCGCTTCGGTGAGCGGGCGGTCGTGCGGGGTGGTGCGGACCATGCCGCGCCTCCTGTTGGTGACGTGTCGTAGCCGTGCGGGTCCGTTGCGCCACCAGATCCAAGCATTGGTCTAAACCAGAAGGGAAGAGCGGCCTGTCACTTCGGCCGAAACGGTCCGCGCGGACCGGCCGTCACGGAGCGCCGTACAGGGCGTCGATCAGTGCCATCTTCCGCGGGTCGTCCGCGATATGAGGCCCCATCCGGTTCATCACATAGCCCAGCGACACCCCGGCCTCGGGGTCGGCCAGACCGCAGGAGCCGCCGAAGCCGTCGTGTCCGAAAGCCCGCGGGTTGGGGCCGTACGAGCCGTTCGATCCGCTCAGCCACAGGCCGAGCGCGGCTTCGGTGTCGTGTGCGAACCCGGCCCCGAGCACCAGATCGCGACAGCTGCCCTGCCCCTCGCGCACCCGCTCGGCCGCCTCGGCCGAGAGGACGCGGTGACCGTCGTGGGACCCGCGGCCCGCGAAGATCCCGTAGAGCGCGGCGACTGCCCGTGCCGTGCCGTGTCCGTTCGCTGCGGGTATCTCGGCGGCCCGCCACTCGGGCGAGTTGGCCTGCGCCGCACCCACGGCCGGATTGACCAGGGCGGCGACGGCCGCGGGCGCCAACTGGCTGAAGATCGCCGCCTGTTCACTGCTCGACGCGACCGGCGGCTGCACCAGCTCGGCCGCCCGCCCGGCCTCCTTCCGCGGCAGCCCGACCGCGAAGTCGATCCCGAGCGGCCCGGTCACCTCCCGCTCCAGGAACGCCCCGGGCAGCAACCCCGATACCCGCCGCACGACCTCCCCGACCAGGAACCCGTACGTGAGCGCGTGGTACCCGGACCGCGTCCCCGGCGCCCACCACGGCTCCATCGCCGCGAGCCGCTGGGTCGTCAACTCCCAGTCGCAGAGCTGCTGAAGCGAGTGCGGCTCCCGCAGCCCGGACAGACCGGCGCGGTGCGACAGCAGATGCCGTACGAGGATCTGCTCCTTGCCCGCGGCGGCGAACTCCGGCCAGTACACGGCCACCGGCGCGTCCAGGTCGAGCAGGCCCCGGTCGGCCAGGATGTGGGCGCACAGCGCGGTCGGCCCCTTGGTCGTCGACCACACGTTGACCAGAGTGTCGTGCTCCCAGGGGCGGCTGTGCGCCGCGTCCGCCCACCCGCCCCACAGGTCGACCACGGTCTCTCCGTCGACCGTGACCGCCACCGCGGCGCCCAGCTCCCCGCGCTCCCGGAAGTTCGCCTCGAACGCCGTACGCACCGCCGCGAACCGCGGATCGCAGTGCCCGTGCACCCGTGCCGCACGCTCCGTCATGGCCCACCCCTTGTCGTCCGCCGGAGCCCGGAGCGCGACAGCGCGAACCGGGCTCCCTGAACATACCGACTGGTCGGACGGGGTGGAAGGCGCCGAACACGCCGAACGCGCCGGCCTCGGCCGAGGGGCAGCGCGCGTCCGGCTCCCGGTGACGCTCAGGCGTGCGCGCGCAGCCAGTCCAGCTTGGCCGCCTCGTGGAAGGGGCCGCCGCCCTCGTGGTCATTGAAGTCGTACACCTCGATGGCCTTCTCGTCATGGGTCCAGGCGTTGAAGGCCGCGAAGACGGTCGAGGGCGGGCAGGTCTGGTCCTCCAGGGCCGCCGAGAACAGGGCGGGCGCCCGGCCGCGGGACGCGAAGTGGACGCCGTCGAAGTAGGACAGGGTGCGCAGGGCGTCCTCGGTGCGGCCCCGGTGCGTCTTGAGGAAGAGGCCGATCTCGCGGTACGGGTGGCGGTCCGTGATGGTCGCGGCGCGGGGGTAGTCGCACAGGAACGGCACGTCCGGCGCGATCGCCGTCAGGTCCGGCACCAGGCCGCCGACCGCGATCGTGATGCCGCCGCCCTGGCTCGCGCCCAGCGCGACCGTGCGGGTGGCGTCGGTCAGCGGATGCGAGCGCGCGGCCTCCACGGCACGGACCGCGTCCGTGAACACCCGGCGGTAGTAGTAGTTCTCGGGCGCGTCGATGCCCCGCGTCATGAAACCGGGAAACGCGGGCGCGGACCCCACCGGATCCGGCGTCCCGCCGCCGGCGCCCCACGCGCTGCCCTGGCCGCGCGTGTCCATCATGAAGTGCGCCCGGCCCGAGGAGGCCCACAGCAGGTTCTCGTGCGGCAGGCCGCGCCCGCCGCCGTAGCCGATGAACTCCACGACCAGCGGCAACGGCTCCGACGCCCCGGCGGGCAGCCGCAGCCAGCCCTTCACCGGGTGACCGCCGAACCCGGCGAACGTCACGTCGTAGACCCGCACCGTGGACAGCCCCGTCTCGACCGGCTCGAACCGGGCGTCCAGGTCGTGTCCGCGCGCCTCCTCAAGGGTCTTGGACCAGAACGAGTCGAAGTCCTCGGGCTCGACGGACTCACTGCGGTACTCGCGCAGTTCGTCGAGCGGAAGGTCGAACAGGGCCATGAAGGACCGCCTTTGCGAAGAGTGACTGCGGATGATCACACCGTACGTGGGAGATCGGAGGACTCGCCAGAACTTTCCCTGCTCAGCGCCTACGATGACGCCATGACGTCTGTCGTCGGTCCCCCGGTGAAGGCTGCGGACCTGCTGGTCAGGGACGCCGGACTACTGGTCGTGGACGGAGGGCGGGAGATCCCGGGCGGCTGGCTGGCCGTCACCGGTGGTCGGGTCACCGGAGTCGGTGCCGCCGGGAGCGAGCCGCAGGCCCGCCAGACCGTCTCGGCGGCCGGACGGCTCGTCACGCCGGGCCTGATCAACACCCACCATCACATCTACCAGAACCTCACCCGCTCCTACGCGCCCGCCGTGAACGGCTCCCTGTTCGACTGGCTGACCACCCTCTACCCGCTCTGGGCCGGCCTCGACGAAGAGGCCGCGTACGTGTCGGCGTACGTCGGTATGGCCGAACTGCTCATGGGCGGCTGCACCACCTCCTCCGACCACCTCTACGTCCATCCCCGCCCCCACCTCGTCGACGCCGAGATCCGCGCCGCCCGCGACATCGGCTTCCGCTTCCACGCCACGCGCGGCTCGATGACCCGCTCCGTGGCCGACGGAGGGCTGCCGCCGAGGAGCGTCACCCAGACCGAGGACGAGGTGCTGGCCGACAGCGAGCGCCTGATCAGGACGTACCACGACCCCGAACCCGGCGCCCTGGTCCGCGTCGCGCTCGCGCCCTGCTCGCCGTTCTCGGTGACCAGGTCCCTGATGACCGCGACCGCCGAACTCGCCGAGCGCCACGACGTACGGCTGCACACCCACCTCGCCGAGGACCACGACGAGGACACCTACTGCCTGGAGACCTACGGCTGCCGTCCCGTCGAGTACTTCGAGGAGACGGGGTGGATGAGCGACCGCAGCTGGGTCGCGCACTGCATCTACCCGAACGACGCCGAGCTGCGCCGCCTCGGGGACGCGGGCGTCGGCGTGGCGCACTGCCCCAGCTCCAACATGCTCATCGGCGGCGGCACCGCGCGCGTGAGGGAGATGCGCGAGCTGGGACTGCCCGTCGGCATCGGCTGCGACGGCTCGGCCTCCACGGACCACGCCTCCCTGTGGATGGAGACCCGGGCGGCCCTGCTGCTGGGCCGCTACCGCGGTGGTCCCGGTGCGATGACCGCCCGTGACGCCCTCGACATCGCGACCCGTGGCTCGGCGCGCTGTCTGGGCCGGGCCGACGAGCTGGGTCATCTGCGGCCCGGGGCCTGCGCCGACCTGGTCGTCTGGGACCTGCACGCGGTCGCCCTCGCCGGCGCGGTCAGCGACCCGGTGGAGGCCTGGCTGCGCTGCGGGCCCGCCCGGGCCTGGACCACGGTGGTCGGCGGCCGGATCCTGGTGGACCGTGGCGAGCCCCGCCTGGCCGGGCTGGCGGATGCGCTGCGGGCGCACGAGCGGATCGCACGCCGTATGCAGCAGGCGGCGTAGGGTCCGTGCGCTCTCGTGGCCGAGGCCGCACGAAGCGCGCCGGGGACTGACCGGGGCAGACGCCACGGCGTCATGCCCGACGCCCCGTCCACTGCGGCTCCGTCGCGGCCCACTCCTGTTCCCATTCGGCCAGGCGACGACGCATCGCGGTACGTCGTACGACCGCGTGGCCGAGGAGGATCACGGCGACGGCGCAGGCCGTGGCGCAGACGCCGATGGTGACGGTGTGCTGCAGGATCGCCAGGCTGTCCGCGGGCGGGGCCACGCTGCGGCCCCGGGAGTCCAGCCACACGTCGACCGTGTCACCGCTGCGCGTGCCGGCCGGGACGCGCGCCGTGGCCGTCCGCGGATCGCCGTCCGGCTCCGTCCAGCGCACGGTCGTCCTGGCAGACGGCTGCCGTCCGCCGTGTGCCATGGCAAGCGCGTCGGAGGTTCGGCCGATGACCTCCGCCTGGATGGGCCGACGGTCGGCGCGCTGTTCCCGTGCCGTGGCCCGGGCGCTGCCATCGGCCCACCAGGCCGTGAACACGCCGACCAGGGGGGCCAGCACGAGGAGCAGGACGACCACGGCCCATAACGTCCGTGCCTCGACGACGTCCGACCGGCGCCGCAGCGGACTGCGCCGCAGACGCCGGCCACGCACCAGGTATCGCATGGCGTCCAGGTACCCCGTACACCGGACAACGTTCCTGACGATCCCGGACGAAACGCGTCCCCGCGCCCCAGCGCCGGTCAGCCGAAGCGTTCGATCCGGATACGGTCCACGGGCTGACCTGCCGCCACGAGCAGCTGGGAGGCGTGCTCGGCGAACGCATTGGAGCCGCACACATAGGCCTCCCACCCACCAGTTGGCTGCTCGGCCAGGAGCGGCGCCACATGTGCGGCGGCCATACGTCCCACGGGCACACCCTCCGGCGCACCGCGTGTGAACACGGGGGTCGTCTCGGCGCCGTACTCGCGCGCGTAGATCAGCTCCTCGGGGCTGCGTGCCGACACCAGCAGCCGCAGCGGCACGTCCAGGCCCCGCGCCCTGTGGTGGCGCACCATCGACATCAGCGGAACGACGCCGGAGCCGGCACCGACCAGCAGCGCGGGCCGATCGCCGGGCCAGGCGAAGAAGCCGCTGAGCGGGCCGCGCACCTCGACCGTGTCGCCGGGCTCGGCCACCGAGTGGAACCAGCCGGAGACCTCACCGCCCTCGACATGGTCCAGGGTCAGCTCGATGTGCCCGGCGTCGTCCGGTGCGGACGCGATCGAGTAGTGGCGCTGGGCCACATAGCCGTCCCCGGCCGTCAGCCGCAGCATCAGGTGCTGGCCGGGCAGATGGCCCGCCCATGCGGGCACCGCGAGGCGGAAGCTCGCCGCGTGCGGAGTCTCCCGGCGGATCTCGGTGATCGTGGCGGTCTGCCACACCGCGGCGGCCCGGTTGCTGACGGCGATCCGTCCGGGCACGGCGAACCGGGTCGGGGGAGTGAACGTCTCGGTCAAGGTCTCGGTCACCGTCACGTCAGTCACCGGAGTACCGCTGCTCCTCCCAGGGGTTGCCCCGGGCGTGGTAGCCGTTCTGCTCCCAGAACCCCGGCTCGTCGCGGTCGAGGATCCGCAGGCCGGCGATCCACTTGGCGCTCTTCCAGAAGTACAGGTGCGGTACCAGCAGCCGTGCCGGGCCGCCGTGCTCCGGGGCGAGCGGCTCGCCGTCGTACTCCCAGGCGATCCACGCCCGTCCGCCGGTCAGGTCGGCGAGCGGCAGGTTGGTGGTGTACCCGGTGTGTGAATAGGCGACGGCATGTGTGGCGGACACATGGGGGCGGACCACATCAAGGAAGGTGTCCAGCGACACGCCCCCGAACCGCACTCCGAACTTCGACCAGCTCGTCACACAGTGGATGTCGCCCTCGTACACCGACGCCGGCAGCTCGTGCGCCTGCTCCCAGCTCCAGCTGCGCGGTTCCTCGACCAGGCCGTCGACGCGGAAGGCCCACTCGGCGGGCGTCAGCTCGGGTGTGACCTCGGCGGACAGGACGGGCCAGTCGTCGCCCGCGTCGTACTGACCGGGCGGCAGCGCGGCGTTCTGGACGCGTGGGCGTCCGGCGAAGCCTCGGGTGACGTTCATACGAGTGGTGCCTCCAGGCCGCTGTGGGCGACGGCCCGCGGATCGAGCGTGATCAGTGCTTGTTCACTCAACCGTACGCGCTCCCGAGCCCCGCCCTGCCCCGGGGCGGTTGGGGTAGGGTTGCCGTCCGGTCGGGACAGTCCCGGCCGTGCGGAGTCCAGGAGGTGAGACCCATTACCGCTGTGTCAGGTCGGGTGCTCTCACTTCGAGTCGGCGCGGGTCACCGCCGGTAGGCGACACCGCGAGAGCACCCTTCGGCTTCCGAAAGGCTCTCGGCTTCCATGCCCCCTCTCTCCTTCTCTGCCTCTCCTTCCGCGGCTTCCTCGCCTCCTTCCCTCGCGTCGTTCTCGCGCGACGCCGTCGTGTCCGCGCTGCGCGACGCCGGCTGCGTCTTCGCCGAGGACGAGGCCCGGTTGCTCCTGGCCGCCGCCGGCACCCCGGACGAGCTGGCCGCCCTGGTGGCCCGGCGCGTCACCGGCCTGCCGCTCGAACTCGTCCTCGGCTGGGCCGAGTTCAGCGGGCTGCGGATAGTTGTGGAACCCGGCGTCTTCGTGCCCCGCCGCCGTACCGAGTTCCTGGTCGAGCAGGCCCTCGCCCATGCCCCGGACGCGTCCGTGGTCGTGGACCTGTGCTGCGGCTCGGGCGCGGTCGGCGCGGCGCTGGCCGCGGCGCTCGGCCCCCTCGAACTGCACTCCGCCGACATCGATCCGGCAGCCGTGCGCTGCGCCCGCCGAAACGTGGCCGCCTTCGGCGGTCGGGCACACACGGGCGACCTGTTCGAGGCGCTGCCCGGCAGCCTGCGCGGCCGCGTCGGCATCCTCGCGGCGAACGTGCCGTACGTACCCAGCGACGAAGTGGAGCTCCTCCCCGCGGAGGCGCGCGACCACGAGCCGCGCGTCGCCCTCGACGGCGGCCCCGACGGGCTGGACGTCCTGCGCAGGGTCGCCGCCGAGGCTCCCCGGTGGCTGGCCCCCGGCGGCTGTCTGCTGGTCGAGACGAGCGAACGGCAGGCGCCGACGGCCCTGGAGGCCTTCACCCGCAGCGGACTGTCGGCGCGTCTGATCGTCTCCGAGGAACTGTTCGCGCATGTCGTGGTCGGCGTCGAACCGGCAGGAACTCAGGCCGGGCTCCGGGCCGGAGACTAGGCAAGCGGCCGGGCCGGGCCGCGGCCCGTGCGGTGCAGGAGGCCGGGGCGGATCAGGAGGCCGCCGCGCCACTCTTCGAAGGACTCTCCGAGGGGCCGGAGTCCCGGCCCTCCCCGTGGCGCGGCCCGCGGAACCCGTCCCGCCAGTCGCCCGGTCCCCGGTCCTTCCTCCCACCTCCCACGTGCCCGACAGCACGCGGGAGGCCGTCCCGGTGTCGTCGTCGGAGCGCGTGCCGATGAGGAACGCGGTCTCGCCCTTCTTGAGATCTCCGGCGTCGGAGCCCTTCTTCCCGTCGTGACGGACGGTGGTGTCCGAGTCGACGGTCCACGTCCACTCGGCGCCGTCCTCGCTCTTGACCGTGACCTGGTCGCCGTCCACCTTCTCGACGTGCCGCGCTGCCAGATCCGTACGACCCAGTCGCCGGTGTCCCGGTCCTTGACGGTCGCCTCGCCGTGCACGCCGCCTCCGCCGAGGCCGGACCCCATGCCGGGCCCCTGCCGTCCGCCGGGCCGCTCCGGGGCCGCGGACGCCGGGCCGGAGGCCGAGGGGGCGGCCCCGTCGCCCGGGCCCGTCGAGGCCGCGGCGTAGGCGAGTGCCGCCGAGGGCGAGTACGGCGACCGTGGCCGCCGCGGTCACCGTCCGGGCCCGGACGGACTGCCGCTGCCACAGCCCGCGCACCGCCGCACCCCGCGGGTGCTCCGCCTCCGGGCCGCCGGGGCCCGCGAGGACCTGGCACTCCTGTAATCGACACCTGCGAACGTCGGGCGCTCGTCCCACGCGGCCCACCCGGCGGCTGCGCGGCGATCAATCGGGCGGCAGGACACGGGCGATGAGCAGCGCCACGTCGTCGGCGTTCTCGGGGCGGTGCAGGGTGTGCAGCAGGAGGTCGCAGACCTCCTCCAGCGGACGGTCGGGGCCGTCCAGGAGCTCCAGCAGCGCGGCCAGGCGTTCGTCGAGCGGGTGCTGACGGGTCTCGACGAGCCCGTCGGTGTAGAAGACGAGACGGTCGCCGGGTTCGAGGTCGAAGGTCGTCGTGGAGAACGGGACGCCGCCCACGCCCAGCGGTACGCCGGTGGGCAGTTCGAGGAGTTCCGGGGCGTGTCCGGAGCGGAGGCGGGCGGGCGGCAGATGCCCGGCGTTGGCGATCCGGCACTGCCGCAGTCGCGGATCGTGAATGGCGTAGACGCAGGTGGCGATGGAGTGGTCGAGGCCCTCGGTGATCTTGTCGAGGTGCTCCAGGAGCCGGGCCGGTTCGAGGTCGAGGGAGGCCAGTGTGTGCGTCGCGGTGCGCAGCCGGCCCATGGTGGTGGCCGCGTCGATGCCGCTGCCCATCACATCGCCGACGACGAGCGCGGTCTTGCCGTCCTCCAGCGGGATCACGTCGAACCAGTCGCCGCCGACCTCTGCGCTGGCGCCCGCGGGCTGGTAGCGGGAGGCGACCTCGAGTCCGCCGGTCACCGGCGGATGGCTGGGCAGCAGGCTGCGCTGAAGGGTGAGGGCGGTGTCACGGGCGTTCTGGTACCAGCGGGCGTTGTCGATCTGCACGGCCGCGCGGGCCGCCAGCTCACGGGCGAGCAGCAGGTCGTCCTCGCTGAACGGCAGCGGGTTGCGGGTGCGTTTGAGGTCCAGGGCGCCGAGCACCTCGCCGCGGGCGATCAGCGGTACCGCCAGATAGGAGTGCACGCCCGCGCGGCCCAGCTGGACGGCGGCCTCGGGGGAGCGGGCGATACGCGGCAGGTCCTTGTCCTCGACCTGCGCCACCATGACCGGACTGGCGGTGCGCACGCACTCGGTGACCAGGCGGTCCGGGCCGTAGCGGGCGACCTGGCCGGGCTGGTCGGCGGCGTCGAGGGCCTCCGTGTCGTGCTGCGCTTGGACGGCCAGGGCGCGGATCACCGCCGACTCCGCGGGCCCGAGGCTGCTGCGTCTGCCCTCCACCACGGCTTCCAGCAGATCCACGGCCGCCACGTCGGCGAGCTCCGGCACGGCCACGTCGGCCAGCTCGCGCGCCGTGCGGTCCAGCTCCAGGGTGGTACCGATCCGCGCGGAGGCGTCGGCGATGAGCGCCAGGCGCCGCCGTGCCGTCTCGGCCTCCACGGCGGCCTGATGCTGCTCGGTGATGTCCACGGCCATCCCGGCGACGCCGAGCACCGTCCCGGCCGTGTCCTCCAGTCGGTACAGGGAGATGGACCAGAAGTGCTCCTGGTCGGGATCGGCCGGTGTCCGGCCCATGATGCGCTGGTTGATGAGCGGGTCGCCGGTCCGCAGCACCACGCGCAGGGCCCCTTCGATGGCGTCGGCGGCGTCACGGTCAGGGAGCAGTTCGAGCGGCGTCCGGCCGATGTGGTCCTCGGCGGGGATGCCGTTGAGCTGCGCCAGCGCCGGGTTCACCGAGACGTACCGCAGCTCGGTGTCGAGGACGGCCAGGCCGATCGGAGCCTGCGCGATCGTCCGCGTCGACAGCGCGACATCCCGTTCCACCTGGCGGACCGTCGTCTGGTCGGCGCACAGGCCCAGCGCGTAGACCTCACCCTCGTCGTCCAGCAGCCGCATGTTGCGGAACTCCACCAGGCGGGTGCTGCCGTCCTTGCGCCGGACCGGGAACGCCCCGGCCCAGCCCTCGCCGGTCTCCATGACGTCGGCGAACAGCTTGACGACCAGGTCCAGGTACTGCTCGTGCACCATGATCCGGGCCGCGTACTCGCCCAGCGCCTCCTGCGCCGAGTAGCCGAACAGTTCCTCCGCCTGGGGGCTCCACAGCACGATGCGCCCCTCGGTGTTCAGCACCACCGAGGCCACGCCCAGGACGTCGAGCAGCCCGCTCGGTCCTAGCGGCCCGCGCACGGGCTCGTCGCCCTCAGCCACGGGTGGTTCGGCTGGAGACATCCCACGCACCGCCTTCGCCCAGTTCCGCGGCACGCCGTTCCCCCGTGCCGACTCCCCTTGTTCTACCGCGTTCAACCGCCTCCGGGCCCCCCTTGGTCGTTCTCCTCCACCATCCCTCAACACGAGGGCGGACGTACGCCGAAGTCATCACGAGGGCGGATGACTGTGGCCGAACAGACAGCGAACGTTCTCACGTTTGGCCTGTACATGACTACGGTCAGCCGTCAAACTGTCCGCCGACACGCACCCACCCCCCAAGGAGTCACCCCATGGCCCCGCGCGCCCGGCAACGTTGTCACGCCGTCCTCACCGGCCTCGTCGCCCTCGCCTCCGCCGCCGTGCTGTCCACCGCCACGCCCGCGCAGGCCGCCGACACCTGGACGGAGGTGGGCTCCGACCGCGCCGACCCGCTGACCGAGAGCCAGGGCCTGGCCTCGGTCGAGGTGCCCGCGAACAGCCCCAACCGCTACACGGGCATCGGCACCATCCCCGTCTCGGTCAGCAGCCGCGGCTGGAACCACGTGGGTGACCCCGACGCCTCCTACAACGGCTACTACATCGAGCCGTACCAGGCGGACTCGGGCACCGCGAAGATGTTCCGGGTGCAGGCGCCGGACGGGACGTGGTCGGAGTACGTCCACACGCTGGGCTCCGGGGAGGCGCTGAACAACTCCTTCGCCGCCGTCACGCCCGGCGGTCAGTGGATGGTGTCCGGTGAGTGGGGCACCATGACCCGCCTGCTGGTCCACCCGACACCGGGCGTCAACTCCGGTACGTCCCCGTCGGCGAACCTCCCCTGGACCTCCAGCGTCCGGCTGGACCACGCCGTACGCGACGTACAGGGCTGCGACTTCCTCAGCGCCACGACGCTGCTGTGCTCCTCCGACGACCCGGCGGGCACTCTCTTCGGCGTGACCAAGCCGCTGCTCCAGATCGACCTCTCCGCCGAGCCGGGCGCCACCGACGTCACCGGTCATGTCACGGCCCTGCGGCAGCTCCCGCTGCGCAGCTCCTGCTCGGGCGACTTCGAGACGGAGGGCATCGACTACGACCGCCGTACGGGCACCCTGCGCGTGATCGTCGTCTCGCCGGGCTTCTGTGTGCTGACCGACAGCAAGACGTATCGGTTCACGAGGAGCTGATCACGCGGAACGGAGGCGCGGACGGTACGGCTCCGCCGGTAGTGCTCGGGCACGGGTGGTGCTTTTCTTGGGTTGGAGTCCGGCTCCGCGGGCTACCCGTGGTACCGCGGTGCGGCCACGAGAGGAGCGATCACGATGGACCGTGAACGAATGCACGAGGAACCCGTCTCCGTCGAGATCAGCGGATGCAACAAGGAAGACGCCCGGATCGTGTTCGACGCGCTGTGCGCGTGCTTCGAGTCCGACCGGGGCCCCGAGGACGTGCCCGAGCAGCTCCACGAGACGCGCCCGATGGTGTGGCTCGGCACGTTCGAGGTCACGGACGCGCAGGAGTGCCCGCCTCCCGCCCGGCTCTCGTCATCCGTCGAGGCCGACGCGCAGGGCGGCTACTGGGCCATCGAACGGCTCCGTACGACGCTGGACTCGCTGTTCACGGTGCACGACCTCGCCTCGGCCTCGGGTGACCAGGAGCGGGAGCTGCATGTGGTGCTGGAGAGCCGATCCGGTTCCTGACCGGCTCCTCGTGACCGGCCCTCATGACCGTCTCCTCGTGTCATGACGCGTTCAGCAGGGTGAGTAGAGCGCGCCGGTAGACGGCTCGGACGGCGGGCAGGTCCTTGAGGCAGGCCCGCTCGTCCACGCCGTGCAGCCCCTCGTGGCGCACGCCGAAGCCCGCCGTGGCCGGGATGCCCTCGCCCGCCAGCAGATTGCCGATGTTCGACGGGCCGGCCGTCTTCGGCCGGAGGGCCAGGCCCTCGCGCGAGGCGGCGTCCAGCAGCGCGGCGGCCGGCTGCCCGCCCTCGACCAGTCGATACGCCGGCCAGGACGCCACCGGGGCGATCGCGGTCGGCCGCGGAGCCGGCACCCGTACGTCCAGCGCGCCCACCGCCTGTCCGACCAGGCGCTCGGCGGCGCGCTCGTCGAAGGCCGGGGTCGTGCGGATGTCGACGCCCACCTCGCACAGGCCGGGCACCGCGGAGAAGCCCTCGCCGCCGTGGCAGAAGGTCACCGTCAGCTTCGGCGGCAGTGGGAACTCGCCGTCGGCTCCCGGGAGTTCGGCCTCCTCCAGCAGCCGTACGAGATGTGCAGCGCGCGAGACGGCACCCGGTGCCGTACGCCGCGACCCCGAGTGGCCCGAGGCCCCGTGCACCGCGATCGTGGCCCGCCACAGCCCCCGCCCGCCGACCACGACCTCGTCGAACCCGGGGTAGCCGATCATCACCCCGGCCGGGCGGACCGCCGCCGGGTCCGCGAGATGGGCGCGGGCGCCGCCGAAGCCGCCCGTGTGCTCGTCGACGTCGAGGAGCACCGCGAGCCCGCCGTGCAGGCCGTCGGCACGTTCGTGCAGCTCGGCCGCGATGCCGCAGAACATCGCCGCGGCGAGCTTGGAGTCGGCGGCGCCCCTGCCGCGCAGCCAGCCGTCGGTGATCTCGCCGGAGTCCGGCGCGAACGACCAGGCGGCCTCGTCGCCGTAGGGGGCGGTGTCGACGCAGGCGTCCAGCGCCCACCAGGGGCCGGGGTGCCCGCCCGTGACCTCGATCAGCAGGCCGACGGTGTCGCCCGTGTCGCCCGTGTCGCCTGTATCGCCGTGGAGGCGGCGATACGGCAGCCCACGCCCGGTGAGCCAGTCCTCCAGGACGCCGAGGACCGGCCCGTAGTCGTCGATCCCCGCGCGGCTCGGGCGGCGGATCAGCCGCTGGGCGAGGTCGATCACGTCGGCGTGTGCGGTCATGGGGCCACTGTGCCCGACGGGAGCCGGTGACAGTGGCCCGTGTCACCCCTCCTCGGTTGTGCAACTAGTTGCATAAACGGCTCGCGGTCCTCTACAACTACGTCAGGCAAGACACCGCGCACGGAGGGGCCCGATGAGCCGTTACCCGCACCTGCTGAGCCCGCTCGACCTTGGCTTCACCACGCTGCCCAACCGCGTCCTCATGGGCTCCATGCACGTGGGGCTCGAGGAGGCCGAGCGCGGCTTCGAGCGCATGGCCGCCTTCTACTCCGAGCGGGCGCGCGGTGGAGTGGGCCTGATCGTCACCGGCGGCATCGCACCCAACGACGAGGGGCGCCCCTACGAGGGCGGCGCGAAGCTCACCACCGAGGCGGAGGCCGAGCAGCACCGGGCCATCACCGACGCCGTGCACCGCGAGGGCGGCCGGATCGCGATGCAGATCCTGCACTTCGGCAGGTACGCCTACCACCAGGACCTCGTCGCCCCGAGCCCGCTCCAGGCGCCGATCAGCCCCTTCCCGCCCCGCGAGCTCACCGACGCGGACGTCGAGCGGACCATCGACGACTACGCCCGCGCCGCCCGCCTCGCCCGGCAGGCCGGCTACGACGGCGTGGAGATCATGGGCTCCGAGGGCTACCTCATCAACGAGTTCATCGCCACGCAGACCAACCACCGCACCGACCGCTGGGGCGGCTCGTACGAGAACCGCATGCGCTTCCCGGTGGAGATCGTCCGGCGGGTGCGCGAGGCCGTCGGCGAGGACTTCATCATCGTCTACCGGCTGTCCATGCTGGACCTCGTCCCGGGCGGCTCCACGCTCGACGAGGTGATCACGCTCGCGAAGGCAGTCGAGGCGGCCGGCGCGACGATCATCAACACCGGCATCGGCTGGCACGAGGCGCGTATCCCGACCATCGCCACCTCCGTTCCGCGCGGCGCCTACAGCTGGGTCACGAAGCGGCTGATGGGTGAGGTGTCCGTCCCGCTCGTCACCACCAACCGCATCAACACCCCTGAGCTGGCCGAGGAGTTGCTGGCCGACGGCTGCGCGGACATGGTGTCGATGGCCCGCCCGATGCTCGCCGACCCCGACTTCGTGGCCAAGGCCGCCGCCGGGAAGCCGGAGGCCATCAACACCTGCATCGGCTGCAACCAGGCCTGTCTCGACCACACCTTCAGCGGCAAGATCACGTCCTGCCTGGTCAACCCGCGCGCCTGCCACGAGACCGAGCTGACGCTGTCCCCGACCCGGCGGCGCTTGCGGGTCGCCGTCGTCGGCGCGGGACCGGCCGGGCTGGCCTGTGCCGTCAGCGCGGCCGAACGCGGCCACGACGTCACGCTGTTCGACGCCGCGGGTGAGATCGGCGGCCAGCTCAACGTCGCCCGCAAGGTCCCCGGCAAGCAGGAGTTCGACGAGACGCTGCGCTACTTCCGCCACCAGCTCGACTGGCAGGGTGTGGACATCCGGCTGAACACCTGGGTGTCGGCCAAGGACCTCGCCGCCTACGACGAGGTGGTGGTCGCCACCGGCGTCTCCCCGCGCACCCCGGAGATCCCCGGCATCGACCACCCGAGCGTCGTGGGCTACCTCGACGTCCTGCGCGACGGCGCCCCCGTCGGCGACCGCGTCGCCGTCCTCGGCGCGGGCGGCATCGGCTTCGACGTCGCCGAGTTCCTCACCGACGGCGGCGACAAGGCGAGCGAGGACCCGGCGACGTACTTCCGCCAGTGGGGCGTCGACATGGACTACACGGGCCCCGGCGGCCTCGCCGCCCCCGAGCGCCCCGCCCCGCCGCGCACCGTCCACCTGCTCCAGCGCAAGACCACCAAGGTCGGCGCGGGCCTGGGCAAGACCACCGGGTGGATCCACCGCACCGAGCTCAAGCACCGCGGCGTCACCATGGTCCCGGGCGTGCGCTACGACCGGATCGACGACGCCGGACTCCACATCACCGTCGGCGAGGAGAGCACGGTCCTCCCGGTCGACACCATCGTGCTCTGCACCGGGCAGGAGCCGCGCCGCGACCTGTACGAGGCGCTGCTCGCCGCGGGCCACAGCGCGCACCTCATCGGCGGTGCCGACGTGGCCGCCGAGCTGGACGCCAAGCGGGCCATCAAGCAGGGCACGGAGCTGGCGGCGAGCCTCTAGTGCTCTGACCGCATAGGTTCACCGGGTTGGTGGTCGTGGCGGTTGGATGTGCGGTGACGTCCGAACCGACCGCTGGAGGCGCGGTGGCCGA